>VBAB01000963.1 GCA_005888525.1 Alphaproteobacteria bacterium | reverse complement strand
TCCGCGAGGAGATCGGGTAGGTGCGTCTGCGGCGCGAGAGTGGCGGAAGCGGGGTGCCGCGCCGCGCTGACGGCGGGCGCAAGCTTCTCAATTCAGCGCCGATCGCGGAGACGGCGTGTCCTTGCGCAGGAACGTCACGGGTAGTGTGCAGCCGAGCGACAGCGTCTTGCGGCCGCGGGAGGCCAACGCGTAGCCCTGCCGCTGGAAGAACGGCACGGCGTTGGCCGTGACGCCGGCGGCCAGGCGGCTGAAGCCGCATTGCTGCGCCCGCCCCTCGACCCCGGCAAGCAGCCGGCGGCCGATGCCGTACCCCTGGTGGCGCACGAAGATGCAGCCGATGCGCGCGATCAGGCCGTTGCCGCCATTGGCTTGCCAGCCGACGGTGCCCACCAGCTCGCCGTCGAGCCATGCGCCGTAGACGTCCTCCTTCATCAGGATTGCCGCATAGGCCGGCGAGTAGACGAGCCGCACGAAGGCCACCACCTCGGCATCGGACAGGACGCCGTAGGTCTGCGCGCGCAGCGACGTGGTGTGCAGGTGGCGGACGGCAGAGTAGTCGTCGATGCCGATCGGCCGCAGCGCCAGCCGGGTATCGAGGACGTTGTCGAGGTCGGTGTTCATACGCGACACTTACCCATCTCTGGCCCGTCTCTGGTAGGCTGCTTGGGCCCGACCGTTCCCGGCCGGGCGAGACTATTGGGTTTTGGCCCGCGCCGTCATCCCCGAGCCGCCCGGCACTGCTGCCGGTGCCTCGGCCTTCTTCTCCTTGCCCGGCTCTTGCGGCTGGTACTCGGCGGCCTTGCACGAGCAGCCCGAGACGAACTCCTTGCGATAGCGCCAGGCCGATTTCAGGCTGGTATAGGGCTGCTGGCTGGACACCGACACCATCTGCTCGACCGCTCCGCCGGGATTCTGGTGATAGAAGAGCTCGGCCGGCGCCGCGCACTGCGATTGGCACACGTCCGAATCGCGCTGGAAGTGGTTGGGCAGCGTCGAGAAGCTCACCGGGAAGTAGTAGCCGTCGCACAGCCGCACGCACAGCGTCCGGTAGGTCGCAAACGGCAGGTTGCCGAACTGGTTGGGATTGCCGCGCGGGCCTTCGTCCTCCTCTCCCCACAGCGAGGAGAACGGATTGCGGGCCGCGTCGCGCCGGCGAGCCTCCTGCTGGTACTGCGGCCCGCAGTTGTTGCGGGCAAGCTCCCTGATGATATCGTCCTGGAAGGAGCGTCGCTCGCCCGTGCCCATGATCTGGCGGCGTTGGGCCTCGAGGTCGGCCAGCCGCTGCCTGGCGCTCTCCACCTCGTTGGCGAGCTGCACGCAGCGCGGCGTGCGCCGCAGCGTGCGCGAGAACAGGAACTGGTCCCAGCAATCGGCGCGGTTGAGCTGCAATTGCGCCGTCCGGTAGTTGCGGTCGATCGTGCGCATATCGTTCTCGAGCTTGGGCAGCAGCTCGCGCCCTTGATTGCTGCCCTGCGTCTCCGCCACCAGCCGCTGCTCCAGCTGCTGGCAGATGCTGCTCATGCGCTGGCCGAAGCCCGGCACCTGTCCTTGCGGTGGCGGCTGCATCTGCCCGGGCGGCGACTGGCCGGGGGGCATCTGGCCGTCGATCGGCGGGCGGTAGATCGGATCGCGCTCGATGCGGCGCGGCTCGGGCTGCGACCACGGCCACCAGCCCCAGCCCTGCGCCAGTGCATCGGCAACCGACAGGCCGAGCGCCCCCGCGGCGCAGAGCGCGAGCACGACGAGGCGTGTGGTCCGCCGTCCGGAGATGCCGTCTAGCATTGGAAAATTCCGAGCTTGCCCAGGCCCGCAGCGCCGAATCTTGCCGAACTGATCGCCGCCGTAGCCGGTCAATGCAGCGCAATTGCGGCGCCAAGCTTGTCCCCGCCTTGACGGGCCCCGTAAAAACGGGGATAAGCCGCTGCATGCGGGAACCGCGCACACCAGCCGTAAATCTTCAGTGCGGCATTATTGCAACGAGCTAGCGAAAGCTGGCGCGCGGCCGCTTCTTTGCCCCTCCCGTGACAGAGAAACGCCCCGCCAGCGGCAGGGGTGACATGACGCTCACGCTCTACAACACGCTGACGCGCCGGAAGGAGCCGTTCCGGCCGATCGACGCCAACAACGTGCGCATGTACGTGTGCGGGCCGACGGTCTACGACTTCGCCCACATCGGCAACGCGCGCCCCGTCATCGTGTTCGACGTGCTGTTCCGGCTGCTGCGGCGCATCTATGGGCCCGAGCACGTCACCTATGTGCGCAACATCACCGACGTCGACGACAAGATCAACGCGCGGGCGGCGCAGGAAGGCGTGCCGATCCGCGAGCTGACCGACAGGACCACGACAATCTACAAGAAGGACATGGCGAGCCTCGGCAACCTGCCGCCGAGCCACGAGCCGCGCGTGACCGAGACCATTCCTCAGATCGTCGCGATGATCGGCGTCCTGATCGCGGGCGGTCACGCGTATGAGGCGCAGGGCCACGTTCTCTTCCATGTTCCCTCCATGCCGGACTATGGGAGCTTCTCGCGCCGGCCGCTGGAGGACATGGTGTCCGGCGCACGGGTGGATGTGGCGCCCTACAAGAAGAACCCGATGGATTTCGTGCTTTGGAAGCCCTCGGACGAAAGCCTGCCGGGCTGGGAGAGCCCGTGGGGGCGGGGTCGGCCGGGTTGGCACATCGAGTGCTCGGCAATGTGCGAGATGCTGCTCGGCGAGACGTTCGACATTCACGGTGGCGGCACGGATCTGTTGTTCCCGCATCATGAGAACGAGATTGCGCAATCGACCTGCGCGCACGGTGGCAAGAAGCTCGCGAACTATTGGCTGCACAATGGGATGTTGGAGTTGAAGGGTGAGAAGATGGCGAAGTCGGTGGGCAACGTCGTCACCGCCCATGGGCTTCTGGAGCTGTGGCCGGCGGAGGCGATAAGGTTGGCGATGCTGACGTCG
>VBAB01000962.1 GCA_005888525.1 Alphaproteobacteria bacterium | reverse complement strand
TGGCCGATCAGCGCCATAGCGTCGTCGGTGACGAACGTCTTGCCCGTCTTGAGCGCATCGCCCATCGACTTCGCCTCGGTCTGCTCCTTCGGCCAGCCGACGCCGATCATGCGCTCCCGGGCACGGGCCGGCATCAGGTCGGCGAGCCCCACCAGGTGCATGCCGGCGGTGAGGCGCACCTGGGACAGGAACATGGTGCCAAACTTCCCGGCCCCGACCTGGCCGATGCGCACCGGCCGCCCCGCCGCCGCGCGCTCGCGAAGCATGGAAGACAGGTTCATGGGGTTCCTATGGTGTCAGACCCTCCGGGTCTGACACCATAGCACCAGCGCGCAGAAGGCGTTAGACCTTCTAGTGGAGGTGTCAGACCCTCTGGGTCTGACACCATGGCACCGAACTTTCGTTTGCCGCTGGCCGAAGCATACTCCCATCCTCCACATCCAGGTCCAATGGTGTAGGCTCAGACCACACTGCCCTCAACACTCGATGCCATGCCGCGTCCGATGAGAGTCGACTTTTCTGGTGCGTGGCACCACGTCATGAACCGTGGCGCAGATCGAAGAAACATTTTCGAACACGAAGTCGATCATGAAATCTTCCTCGACGCACTGGCAGCAACGAGGGATCGATCGAACATCGAGGTGCATGCCTATTGCCTGATGACCAATCACTACCATCTGCTGGTGCGAAGCATGGATGGGAGGCTCGCTGCAGGGATGCAGTTCTTGTCGGGACGCTTCACCCGCATGACCAATCAACGCGTCGGGCGGGACGGCCCGCTCTTTCGCGGCAGATACGCGTCGGTCTCGATCGATTCCGATGCTCAGCTTGTGCAGACGTGCCGTTATATCCATCTGAACCCTGTTGTCGCCGGCCTGGTCTTGAGGCCTGAGGCGTGGCGATGGTCGAGCGCTGCTGCGTACGCCGGCTCTGATCGCTCGCGACCGTGGTTGCAAACAGAACTTGTGCTCGATCTGTTCGGTCCGGGCGACCGCTTAGCGGCTTATCGGGATTTCATGGCGGTCGGAGCTGACCAGCGGACCGTAGACTTCTATCGCGGGATCGGCTGGTGAGCACAAATCGCGACGTTACGCCATGGTGTCAGACCCGGAGGGTCTGACACCTACGCCCTAGGCGGCCTTCCGGTGGGACCTCGCGTAGCGCAGCAGCGCGTCGTCGGCGCAGGGCTCGATCGGCCGGAAGTCCTGATGCGCGATCCACTCGGGCCGGGTCGGCTTGCGGATGTGGTTGGAGACGGCGTTGAGCGTGAGATACACGATCTTGCGCGAGAACGGCGTGATGTTGCCGGCCGAGCCGTGCACCAGGTTGCCGTGGAACATCAGCACGCCGCCGGGCTTGCCCACGGGCACCACCAGGCCGCCCTCGTCGACCAGCTTCTCCACCGTCGCGTGGTCAAGCGTCCACAGCGGATAGCTGGTGGTCGCCTTGTCGTGGCCGGCGGCCAGCACGCCGTGCTTGTGGCTCTTGGGGATCAGCATCAGTGGTCCGTTGAAGGTGAACACCTCGTCCAGGAACACGGAGATGTTCATGGCCTTGGCCTCCGGCATGCCGTCGTCGCGGGCCCAGGTGCCGTAGTCCTGGTGCCACTGCCACACGTCGCCGTCGAACTTGGCTTTGGCGTTGATCTTGAACTGATGCATGTAGAGCTTCTCGCCGAACAGCTGCTCTACCGGCTCGATCAGACGCGGATGCCGCCCCAGCAGTGCGAAAGCCTCGTTGTAGGTGTGG
>VBAB01000335.1 GCA_005888525.1 Alphaproteobacteria bacterium | reverse complement strand
TGAGCCACCTTCGCAGACTTTCGAGCGACCACACGTTGCCGAGCCCGGCCTGCTTCTCGAGGATCTCGTGCGTCTTGGCGATTACCTCGAGAGGGACGGGCGTGAACAGCCCCTCGCCGGTCTTCCACTCGATCATGATGTGTACCGGGTTCGCGCCGGTCAGCTTCTCGTCGATGCGGCCCGTCGCGCCCAGCGCCTGCTCCCGGTCGGGCACCTGGTCGGCCAGGCGGTAGCGCGGCTCCAGCTGGAGATAGGCCCAGCCGCAGACCGCAAAGGCGACAAGGGCGACCAATGTGGTCAGCGCCGGCCAGTGCACCACGCGATCGACGATCCAGCCGACGATGTCGCCGAGCCCATCCATCAGCCGGTCGGCAGGAGAGCGGTCTCGCGCGAGCGTCTCCTCCTTGCGCACCAGGATCAACCCGAGCAGCGGCAGCACCAGGATCACGGCCACGAACGAGATGCACACCGCCAACGCGCCGGCGAGGCCGAAGGTGCGGATCAGCCCCGATTGCGAGATCAGCAGCGCCAGAAACGACAGCAGCGCAGTGGCATGCGCCAGCACGCAGGCCGGCCCCACGACGCGCACGGCAAAGCGCACCGCTTGCGCTTTGGTGTCGCCTTCCCGCAGGCGGATGCGGATGGCGGAGACCATCTGCATGCTGTCGGCAAATCCCATCACCATGACCAGCGGGGTCATGACGTTGAGGAAGAGGTTCAGGCGGAATCCCAGCCAGCCCAGCAGGCCCAGCGACCACAGCACCGCCAGCACCGGCGGCAGCGCCGCCAGCAGCATCAGCGACACGCGCTTGAAGAAGATCACGGCGATGGCGGCGCCGAACAGTAGGCCCAAGCCGTTGTAGACGATCTGGTCGCGCTCCACCGCGTTGCGGATCTCGAGTTGCATGACCGGCGCACCTGTCAGGTGCGACTTGAGGCCAACGGGCGCCAGCTCCTCTTGCAGCTGCTTGCTGATGCCGCCGATGATCGCCTTGGCTCCTTCCTTCGCTACGGCCTTGCGGTCGAGCGCGATGACGGCCAGCGCCAGCTCGCCGTCCGGGGAGAGGAACTTGCCCTTGACGATGTCGTTGTCGCGCATCTGCTGAATGATTGCATCGTACTCGGGCCCATCAGGCAGGTCGTCGGGCACGATCGGCGGCGGGTAGCCGCTGGCGTCCGGCTTGCCACGGGCCGACAGCATGGAGATGAGGCCGTCTACCCCGTCGGCCAGCTGCAGGTCGATGATGGCGCGCCGGAACGCCTCCAGCTGCGGCTTCTTGAGGAGGTCTTTGCCTTCGACCACCACCAGCACGTCGTATTCGCTGGAGGGGAAGCGCCGATCGATCTCCTCGTAGCGCCGGAACTCCTCGGTGTCGGTGCGGAAGAGCTCCGAGAGCGAGTCGTCCACTCTGAGCCGGGTGAGCCCCCACAGCGCCAGGGCTGACATGACCACGATCAGCGCAAAGGTGATGGCCGGCGCCGCGAGCCCGATCAGGCCGAGCCGCTCCAGCCCGAACGCAAAGGACCGTCGTGGCGGTGTGTCCACGCTGGCGTCCATCATCCCCCCGAAGACCTACTAGTGTCCTGACTTCTCTATCATCACACTAGCCTCGAATCGGCATCGTGGCCTGCCGGCCTGCCCCGCGCAAGACGACGGCTGCGCGGCGAAGTCTTACCCAAGTCCATTGCCAGCTCTTTCGGTTCATTGATATAGGCTGGGCCACCGACTGCCCGGAGACCCGCGATGCCCGACAAGACGCTGGATACCAAAGGTCTGGCCTGTCCCCTACCGATCCTGAAGACCAAGAAGGCGCTGTCCGAGCTGCCGTAGGGCGCCAAGCTCGAGGTGCTGGCCACGGATCCCGGCTCTGTGCCCGACTTCACGGCCTTCTGCGAGTCCACCGGCAATGTGCTCGTCGAGCAGAGCCAGCAGGGCGGCGTCTTCCGCTTCGTCATCGAGCATCGCGCCTAGGAGGGAGAGAACGTGGCACAGATGCGGTATCGCGTGCTCGGCAGCAGCGGCATGAAGGTGTCCGAGATCTGCCTCGGCACCATGATGTTCGGCGGACCCACCGACGAGGCCCAGGCGCGGCGCATTATCGATCACGCGGCGGACAACGGCGTCAACTTGATCGACACCGCCAACGTCTACACCGAGGGGCGCTCGGAGACGGTGATCGGGCCCGCCATCAAGGCGAAGCGCGACCGCTGGGTGCTGGCAACCAAGGTCGCCCAATCCACTGGGCCCAATATCACCGATCGGGGGCTGTCGCGCCGCCATCTGATGCAGGCCGTCGAGGCAAGCCTGAAGCGGCTGCAGACCGACCACATCGATCTCTACTACATCCACCGCGTCGATCCCGACACTTCCTGGGAAGAGACGATCGCCGCCTTCGGCGACCTGATCCGCCAGGGCAAGGTGCGCGCATGGGCCCTCTCCAACGTCAAGTCCTGGCACATCCCGCACGTGCATCACCTCTGCCGCCAACTCGGCGTGCCGCAGCCGGCGGCGCTGCAGCCCTACTACAACCTCATGAACCGCCAGCCGGAGATCGAACTGCTGCCCGCGGCCAGGGCATTCGGCCTCGGCGTCGTGCCCTACAGCCCGCTGGCGCGCGGCGTGCTGACCGGAAAGTACAAGGTCAACCAGAAGGCCGAGCCCGGCAGCCGGGCGGGGCGCCAGGATCGACGCATGATGGAATCGGAGTGGCGGCCCGAGAGCCTGATCATCGCCGAGAAGCTGAAAGAGCACGCCGAGAAGCGCGGCACGACGCTGGTGGCCTGGGCGTCGGCCTGGGTGCTCAACAACCGCGCCATCAGCTCCATCATCGCGGGGCCGCGCACCTTGGAGCAATGGACCAGCTACTTCGCCGCCCTCGACTACAAGTGGACCCCCGAGGACGAGACCATCGCCAACGGCCTGGTCGTGCCGGGCCACGCCTCCACCCCCGGCTTCAACGATCCGGCCTATCCCGTGGAGGGTCGGTTTCCCGCGGTTGGTTGAGAGTTGCATAGCCCAGTGGATCACCGGCTCCGGCCCCTTGTCGCTAGGCGTCTGGGGCATTACACACGAGGCCCGTCCGCGGTCCGCAGAGTGCCCCGATGCTCGAGCTGCTCGGCTTCATCAGTTCCTTGATCACGCTCTATATTTACATCATCATCGCCGGCGCGGTGATGAGCTGGCTGATCGCCTTCAACGTCGTCAACGCGTACAATCCCTTCGTGCGCTCGATCTGGCAGGCGCTGAACGCCCTCACTGAGCCCCTGCTGCGACGCATCCGGCGCTGGATGCCCGACCTCGGCGGCATCGACATATCGCCCGTGGTGCTGATCCTGGCCTGCGCGTTCGTGCAATCGGTCGTTCTTCCCAACATTGCCAAGCTCCTCGTGTGAGGCCTCGGCCTGCGCAGCCATGGCGCGCAGACCCGGCCGGGGTTAGGCTTCTCGTGCGCGTCACCCCCAAATCGGCGCGCGAGGGCATCGACGGCGTGGTGGAGACCGCGCAGGGACCGGCTCTCACGGTGCGGGTCCGCGCCGTGGCGGAGAAGGGCGAGGCGAACCGGGCGGTGGAAATGGTGGTGGCGGGGTGGCTGGGCGTGCCTAAGAGCAGCGTTGCGGTGACGGCAGGAGGCAAATCGCGCCTCAAGACGGTCCTCGTTACTGGCCAGCCCGACCGGCTGGCCGCGCTGGTAGAATTGTACGTGTCCAGGCTGCAGTGAGGAGGCGAGCATCCACCCCATGTCTCGCGCCACGATCATCGACGGCAAGGCGATTGCCGAGACGCTGCGCCGCGAGGTCGCCGCCGGGGTCTCCGACCTGAAGCGGGCGCACGGGATCGTGCCGGGCCTGGCCGTCGTGCTCGTGGGCGGCGACCCGGCCAGTCAGGTCTATGTGCGCACCAAGTCGAAGGCGACCACGGATGCCGGGATGCTGTCGTTCGAGCACAAGCTGCCGGCCGAGACGGCAGAGCCCGCCCTGCTCGCGCTCATCGCCGAGCTCAACGGCCGCAAGGATGTGCACGGCATCCTCGTGCAGCTGCCGTTGCCCAAGCACATCGACGCGCGGCACGTGATCGAGGCGATCGACCCGGCCAAGGACGTCGACGGCTTTCACCCCACCAACGTCGGCCGTCTGGCGTCGGGCGCACACGCGCTGGCGCCCTGCACGCCATCGGGGTGCGTCATCCTGGCCAAGTCCGTGCGCAACGACCTCGCGGGGCTGGAGGCAGTGATCATCGGCCGCTCCAACGTCGTCGGCAAGCCGATGGCGCAGCTGCTGCTGGCCGAGAACTGCACCGTGACGATCGCCCACTCGCGCACACGCGACCTGGCCAGCGTGGTGCGCCGCGCCGACTTGGTGGTGGCCGCTGTGGGACGACCCGAGATGGTCAGGGGCAGCTGGATCAAGCCCGGCGCCATCGTGATCGACGTGGGCATCCAGCGCATCGTCTCGGCCGACGGCAAGAGCCACCTGGTCGGCGACGTTGCCTTCGACGAGGCCGCCCAAGTGGCCGGCGCCATCACGCCGGTGCCCGGCGGCGTCGGCCCCATGACGGTCGCCTGTCTCCTCCGCAACACGCTGCAAGCCGCCAACGCGATCGCCCGCGCCTGAGCTTCAATCCGCAACCCAGCCCTGAGCCCGTCGAAGGGCGGGCCGCGGGCTCCAAGCGTGCTTCGACAAGCTCAGCACGGGGCTGGAGCTTGCTACGGCGGGCGCACGAGCGGCGCGAGCCCGTCAGCCCTCGTAGCCCTCGATGACGAGGAGGTCGGCCTTGCTCGCCTCGTCGCGGATCTTGGCCGCCACTTGATATTCGGGTGACTCGAGACAGGCCTTGGCGATGGCGTAGCTGTCGAACTCGATCACCACATGGCGCCGTCCGCCGAGGCTGCCCCTGACGGCGACGGACTCACCACCGCGGACCAGGAAGCGGGCATTATATTTCTTGAACGCGATGGCGTTCGCCGCCACGTAGTCCTTGTAGCGCTCGGGATTGGTGATTTCGACGTGCGCGATCCAGTAGCCCTTCTTGGCCATCTCTCACTCCTTGCCGTGCCGAACATGGTCTCGGCCGTCAGCTTAGCAGCAGCATCAGCAGCGGCGCGAGACCTGCCAGGGGTCTGGGCGATCGCGCCGACGACACGCGGTCGATTGGTCCCAGCCCCCCGATCAACCGAGCTGCAGCCGGTCCTTTACTGCATGGTTTGCATGCAAAAATCTTCGCTCGCCGGGGCGACTTGCGTTCCGGGGATTGGCGCGAGGCGAGGTGCTGTGCCATCTTGCAGGCGGACAACCGGTCAGGAGGAAGACCAAATGCGCTATGAGGCGCCGAATTCGCTCGACCAGGCGGTCGCGCTGCTCGCCAAGGAAACCGGCGAGGCACGCGTGCTTGCGGGCGGTACAGATTTGCTGGTGCAAATGCGCACCGACATCATCGACCCCGTTCTCGTGGTCGACATCAAGGGCATCGCCGAGCTGCGCCAGATCAAGGAGGAGGGCGGTGGCTATCGCATCGGTGCTGCCGTCACCGGCGCCGAGCTCAAGGAGCACCCCAAGCTCAAATCGATCTGGCCCGGCATCGTCGAGGCGGCCAACCTGATCGGCTCGACCCAGATCCAGGGCCGCGCCACCATGGGCGGCAACCTGTGCAACGGCTCGCCAGCAGCCGACAGCGTGCCCGCCCTCATTGCGGCCGGAGCCAAGGCGACAATCGTCGGACCCAAGGGCCGGCGCGACATCCCCGTCGAGGACGTGATGCTCGCCCCGCGCAAGCTCTCCCTGGCCAAGGGCGAGATCATCGCCTCGTTCCTGCTGCCCGCCAAGCCTGCGCGCACGGGCGAGGCCTATCTGCGATTCATCCCGCGCACCGAGATGGACATCGCGGTCGTGGGCTGCGGCGTGTGCCTCACGCTCGATGCCAAGGGCAAGTGTACGGCGGCGCGCGTCTCGCTGGGCGCGGTCGCCGAGCGGCCGCTGCTGGTTGCGCCGGCTGCGGCTGCCCTGGTCGGCAGCACCGTCGACGCCGCCGCCTTGCAGAAGCTCGCCGCCGCGGCGAGCGCCGCGTGCCGGCCGATCGACGACAAACGCGGGACCAAGGAATATCGTATCAAGGTGGCGGGCGTTCTCGCCCGCCGGGCTGCGCAGATTGCGCTGGAACGGGCGAGGAAGGGCTGATGTCAAAACATCACGTATCTGCGACGGTCAACGGCGATGCGGTCGAGTTCCTGTGCGAGACACAGGATACGCTGCTCGATGTCCTGCGCGACCAATTGGGGCTGACCGGTACCAAGGAAGGCTGCTCGACCGGCGATTGCGGCGCCTGCAGCGTCACCGTCGACGGGCGGCTCGTCTGCTCCTGCTTGATGTTGGGCGTGGAGGCCAAGGGCAAATCGA
>VBAB01000965.1 GCA_005888525.1 Alphaproteobacteria bacterium | reverse complement strand
CTGAGGCGCGCATGATTGCATTTCCGCCAGGCGTGCACGTTTGGCTGGCGACCGGCCACACCGACATGAGAAAGGGATTCGCGACGTTGGCCCTATTGGTGCAGGAGACGCTCAAGAGCGATCCGCACTGCGGTCACCTTTTCGTCTTCCGAGGCCGCCGCGGTGATCTGATCAAGGTGATTTGGCATGACGGGCAGGGCGCGTGCCTGTTCTCCAAGCGCCTGGAGCGGGGTCGCTTCATTTGGCCGACACCGGCTGAGGGCGGGGTGACCATCTCGCCGGCCCAGCTTGGATATTTGCTCGAAGGGATCGACTGGCGCGCGCCGCAAAAGACGTGGCGGCCCGAGTTGGCGGGATGACTGTGGCCCGCACGACTCGTACCGTGGATGATTGCTCCGAGGCCGATTGAGATCGGCGCGAAGCAGTTATCATGCTGCCGATGACGATCGATCCAACGCAACTCCCCAACGACATTGCAACGTTGAAGGCAATGGTGATAGCTGCCGAGAGGAAGGCGAGCGACCGCGGGCTAGAGATCGAGGCCCTGAAGCTCACCATCGCCAAGCTCCAGCGCAACACGTTCGGCGCCTCGTCCGAGAGTGGCAAGAAGCTCCTCGATCAACTCGAACTGCAGCTTGCCGAACTCGAGGAGGGCATGGCCGAGGACAAGGCGACCGCAGCGATTGCGACACATTGCGCCTCGGCCACGGCGGACAAAGGCGAAGACGGGCACCATCGAAAGCCCGCTCGCCGGCCGCTCCCCAGCCATCTGCCGCGCGAGCGCGTCGTGCATGCGGCACCGTCCTGCTGTCCCGGTTGCGGCGGGAGCTTGAGGAAGCTCGGCGAGGACGTCACCGAGACGCTGGAGCATGTGCCGGCGCAGTGGAAGGTGATACGTCACGTGCGCGAGAAGTTTGTGTGCCGCAAATGCGAGGCCATCGCGCAGTCGCCGGCACCATCGCATCCGATCGCACGCGGCCGTGCCGGGCCGAACCTCCTGGCGCAGGTCCTGTTCGCCAAGTACAGGGCGCATCTGCCGCTCAACCGGCAGAGCGACATCTATGCCAACGAGGGCATCGATCTCGACGTATCGACGTTGGCCGACTGGGTCGGCGCGTGTGCGGCGACGCTGATGCCGCTGGTTGACGAGATCCGCAAGCACGTCTTTGCTAGTGAACGCATCCACGCCGACGACACGACCGTTCCAGTGCTCGCCAGGGGTAAGTGCCGCACAGGGCGGCTGTGGACCTACGTGCGCGACGACAAGCCCTTCGGCGGTAGGACGGCTCCGGCAGCGCTCTTCTACTACTCGCCCGATCGCGGCGGCGAGCACCCCGAGAAACATCTCGCCGGCTACAGCGGCATCATGCAGGCCGACGCCTATGCCGGCTTCAATGGGCTCTACGTTGCGGGGCGCAAGCCGGGCCCGATCGTCGAAGCGGCGTGTTGGGCTCATGGCCGCCGCAAGCTCTTCGAGCTGGCCGAGCTACAGAAGGCGCCGATCGCCATAGAAGCGGTCAAACGCATCGACGCCCTGTTCGCCATCGAGCGCGAGATCAACGGCCTCGCACCGGATCAGCGCGTCGCCATCCGCCGCGAGCGATCGAAACCGCTCGTCGACGATCTCGAAAAATGGCTGCGCCAGGAGCGCCGAAAGCTCTCCTCCAAGAACGCCCTGGCCAAAGCGATGGATTACAGCCTGAAGCGATGGACGGCCATGACGCGCTTCCTCGATGACGGCCGCATCTGCATGTCCAACAACGCCGCCGAGCGCGCCGTGCGCGGCATTGCCGTCGGCCGGCGCAACTGGACCTTCTGTGGCTCA
>VBAB01000063.1 GCA_005888525.1 Alphaproteobacteria bacterium | reverse complement strand
GACCGACTCGGCGATGCCCTGCTGGCGGATGTCGTTGGCGTCCAGGTTGGTCAGCACGGTGACGCCCAGGATCTCGAGGCCCGTGCCGGATCTGCCGGCCACCGCGGCACGCAGCGCCTTGGCATCGTGCGCGTGCACGGTGAGGAAGGTGGCGCCTGCTGCCGCGGCATTGCGCGTTGCGCGCTCCACCGTGTTCTCGATGTCGAGCAGCTTCATGTCGAGGAAGATCTTCTTGCCGGCCCCTGCCAGCTCGCGGGCGAGATCGAGGCCGCCCGCCATGACGAGCTCGAGGCCGATCTTGTAGAAGGTGACGGTGGGCCCCAGCCTCGCAGCGAGCGCGCGCGCCCCCTCGACCGTGGGCAAATCGAGGGCCACGATCAGCCGGTCACGTGCGCGCAAATCCGCCAAAATAGTTGCTCCGCTAATCCGACACGCCTTTCTGCCGGATGCTGCTGGCGAGATCATAGATATGGTGGCGCCAACGTGCCATGTGCTTTGTGAAGCGATCCTCGGAATCGGCGTCCGCGGGCCCGGCACGCGCCTGACACGACGCCAGGGTATCAACCGTCCATCGTGCGACACCCGCATCATCGAGGCGGGCCGCGGCGGCGTCCTCGTTGACCACGAGCTCGGCTTGCGCCCTGAGCCATTCGTTCAAGCCGTGCTCGAGACAGGCCTCGAACGCACCTTGCCTGGCCCAGGTGATCGGGGCTGCACGGGCGCCGCTCCATCCGAAGGATGCGATCAGTGCCGCGATGCCGATGAAAGCAATTCCCCGTCGGCGCCGGCAGAGCCCACTCACCATGACCATCGACCGATTGTTTGTACTGGCTTCTTCAGCGGAGCACGAACCCCCACGCGAAAAGCGGGAGTGTCGCCGCGCAATCTTAGCCCGGCTTGCCCTCGAAGAACTCTTTCATCTTGGAGAAGAAGCCCATCGAGGCCGGCGAGGTCTCCTTGTGGCTCTCGCGCTCGAACTCCTCGAGCAGCTCGCGCTGGCGGCGCGTGAGGTTCTTCGGCGTCTCGACCTCCACCTGGATGTACATGTCGCCGGTCACCTTCGAGCGCAGCACCGGCATGCCCTTGCCCTTGAGGCGGAACTGCTTGCCGGCCTCGGTGCCCTCGGGAATCTTCACGCGCGTCTGGCTGCCGTCCAGCGTCGGGACATCGATGTGGCCGCCGAGCGACGCCGCCGTCATGGCAATGGGAACGCGGCAGAAGATGTCGGCGCCGTCGCGCTGGAAGAACTCGTGCGGCTTGATGGATAGGAAAATGTAAAGATCGCCCGCCGGGCCCCCGCGCACGCCCGCCTCGCCCTCGCCCGCGAGGCGGATGCGCGTGCCGTCTTCGACGCCCGATGGAATGTTGACCGAAAGGGTGCGCTCCTTCACCACGCGGCCGGTACCCGTGCAGGAGGTGCATGGGTCGTTGATGATCTCGCCGCGACCCTGACAGGAGGGGCAGGTGCGCTCGATGGTGAAGAAACCCTGGCTGGCGCGCACCTTGCCCGCGCCGCTGCAGGTCGGGCAAGCAGAAGGCTGTGTGCCCGCCTTGGTGCCGGTGCCGGTGCAGGTCTCGCACGTCACGCTCGTGGGCACCCGGATCTGCGCGGTCTTGCCGGCAAAGGCTTCGGTGAGCGAGATCTCCATGTTGTAGCGAAGGTCGGCTCCGCGCTCGCGGCCCGTGCGCTGGCCCCGGCCCCCGCGGCGTCCGCCCATGAACTCGCCGAACAGATCGTCGAAGATGTCCGACATCGAGGAGGCGAAGTCGGGGCCGAAACCGGCGCCACCGCGCCCGTGGCTGCCGTCAAAGGCGGCATGACCGAACTGGTCGTAGGCAGCGCGCTTCTGCGGGTCGCGCAGGGCCTCGTAAGCCTCGTTGAGCTCCTTGAACTTCGTCTCGGCGGACTTGTCGGTGGGGTGGCGATCGGGGTGGCAGTCCTTGGCAAGCCGGCGAAACGCCGCCTTGATGTCCTGCTCGCTCGCCCCCCTGGAGAGCCCCAGTGTCTCGTAGTAGTCGCGCTTGGGCATCAGCAGCTATTCCAGTCTCGTTGGCGCCGCAGCGTGGCCCTCTCTGCCGCGCACAATAAACATGAGCCCTCGCCCCACCGCAACCCGAAGACGCGCTCGGTTGCTGGCTGGACGAGGGCCGACATTGCGTTCTCCCCCCGAGCAGACGCCGATCAGGCGGACTTCTTCTTGTCGTCCTTGACTTCCTCGAAGTCGGCGTCGACGACGTTCTCGCCACCGCCGCTCTTCTTTTGCTCGCCGCCGCCCGCACCGGCGTCGGGACCGCCGGCGCCGCCCGGCTGCTGGGCTCCGTAGAGCGCCTCGCCGAGCTTCATGGATGCCTGCGTCAGGGCGTTGGTTTTGGCCTTGATCGTCTCGACGTCCTCCGATTTCAGGGCTTCCCTGAGCTCGCTGATCGCGGCCTCCACGCGGCTCTTGTCGCCGGCCGAAACCTTGTCGCCGAGGTCCTTCATGGACTTCTCGGTCGAGTGGATCATGGCGTCGGCCATGTTTCTCGCCTCGACCACCTCGCGCTTCTTCTTGTCCTCGTCCTTGAAGCGGTCCGCTTCCTCCATCATGCGCTTGATGTCGGCGTCGGAGAGGCCGCCCGAGGCCTGGATGCGGATCGACTGCTCCTTGGCCGTCGCCTTGTCCTTGGCGGACACGTGCACGATGCCGTTGGCGTCGATGTCGAAGGTCACCTCGATCTGCGGCATGCCGCGCGGCGCGGGTGGGATGCCGACCAGATCGAACTGGCCGAGCAGCTTGTTGTCCGCCGCCATCTCGCGCTCGCCTTGGGAGACACGGATAGTCACGGCGTTCTGGCCGTCCTCGGCGGTGGAGAACACCTGGCTCTTCTTGGTCGGGATGGTGGTGTTGCGATCGATGAGCCGTGTGAACACACCGCCCAGCGTCTCGATGCCCAGCGACAGCGGAGTGACGTCGAGCAAGAGCACGTCCTTGACGTCGCCCTTGAGCACACCGGCCTGGATCGCCGCGCCGACCGCGACGACCTCGTCCGGGTTGACGCCCTTGTGCGGCTCCCTGCCGAACAGCTCCTTGACCAGCTGCTGCACCTTCGGCATGCGCGTCATGCCGCCGACCAGCACCACCTCGTGGATGTCGGCCGCCTTGAGCCCGGCGTCCTTGATCGCCGTCTGGCAAGGGCCCTTGGTCTTGTCGATGAGATCGTCGACCAGGCTCTCGAGCTTGGCGCGGGTGAGCTTCATCGTCAGATGCAGCGGCGACTGCGTCTGCGGGTTCATGGAGATGAAGGGCAGGTTGATCTCGGTCTGCTGCGAGGAGGAGAGCTCGATCTTGGCCTTCTCGGAGGCTTCCTTCAGCCGCTGCAGCGCGAGCTTGTCGCCCCTGAGATCGATCTGGTTCTCCTTCTTGAACTCGTTGGCGAGATACTCGACCAGGCGCATGTCGAAGTCCTCGCCACCGAGGAAGGTGTCGCCGTTGGTCGACTTCACCTCGAACACCCCATCACCGATCTCCAGGATCGAGATGTCGAAGGTACCGCCGCCGAGGTCGTACACGGCGATCGTCTTGGATTCCTTCTTCTTGTCGAGCCCATAGGCGAGCGCAGCAGCCGTCGGCTCGTTGATAATGCGCAGCACTTCCAGGCCGGCGATCCGGCCGGCGTCCTTGGTGGCCTGGCGTTGGGCGTCGTTGAAGTAAGCGGGAACGGTGATGACGGCTTGGGTGATGGTCTCGCCCAGTTTGGCTTCGGCTGTCTCCTTCATCTTCTGCAGGATGTAGGCGGAGACCTGCGCCGGCGAAAACTGCTTGCCCTGCGCCTCGACCCAGGCATCACCGTTGGGGCCCTTGATGATCTTGTAGGGGACGAGCTTCTTGTCCTTCTCCACCATCGGGTCGTCGTAGCGCCGGCCGATCAGGCGCTTGATGGCGAAAAGCGTGTTCATCGGGTTGGTCACGGCTTGCCGCTTGGCGGGCAGGCCGACTAGTCTTTCACCATCGTCGGTGAAAGCCACGATCGAAGGGGTGGTGTTGGATCCTTCGGCGTTCTCGAGCACCTTGGGCTTGGAGCCCTCCATCACCGCGACGCACGAGTTGGTGGTGCCGAGGTCGATGCCGATGACTTTGGCCATATCGTCAATCCTCTCCTTTGCGGCAGACCGTCCGAGCCCAAAGTTGGCGCCCGGGTTCCTGAGGCCCCAAACGACCTACAGGAACGGTCCCCTAGAGCTGCGCTTGGTATGCCGGTTATATAGGGGGGGCGGGAATGGGCTGCAACGGGCGTTGCGCCAGTCTGAGGCCTCTCAGCGCATCAAGACTGTTGATCGGTGTGGAAAGGCCACGCGTGCGAGATCGGCCATGACCGGGCTCAATGGCTTCCGTCATCTTCCGGGCTATCTGTCCCCGCCGCAGCAGGCGGAGCTGGCGAGCCAAATCCGGGCTCTATTGGCCGCTGCCCCCCTGTACACGCCGACCATGCCGCGCACCGGCAAGCCGTTTTCGGTGCGTATGAGCAACTGCGGCCCGCTGGGGTGGGTATCCGACAGAAAAGGCGGCTACCGCTATCAGGCCACCCATCCCGTCAACGGCCGGCCCTGGCCCGCCATGCCCGCGATGCTTCTCGAGGTCTGGGCCGAGGTGGCCGGATACCCCGCTCCCCCCGAAGCTTGCCTCATCAACCTTTACGAGGCAGGCGCCAAGATGGGGTCGCATCGGGATGAGGACGAGGAGGATACCGCGGCGCCGGTGGTCTCGATCTCTCTGGGCGACGATGCAACTTTTCACGTCGGGGGCCTGCAGCGCGCGGGTCCCAAGCGGCGGCTGATCCTGAAGTCGGGGGACGTGGTCGTGCTCGGCGGCGCGGCACGCATGGCCTACCACGGCATCGACCGCATCCACCCTGGCACCTCGCGCCTGCTGCCGGAGGGCGGGCGACTCAATCTCACACTGAGGCGCGTGAGCGCGGCCCGTGGATAGTGCTCGCCATGGTCCGCGCTTGCCGAGGCCAAGCTCTATGCCGCGCGAGCCGTGCGCAGCATCGTTCTTCTACCCAAGAGGACCAGGTTGCCAATGATCAAAAGGTTGGCAAGGTTGAAAGCAAAGCCGGTGGCAAAGGCCGGCGCATAGAATCCTGCATAGTCGTAGATCATGCCGGCGAGCCAGCTGCCCGCAGCCATGCCCGACATGCCCGTCAGCAGCAGCGCCGGCATGCGCCAGCTGGCCTGATGAGCCGGGAACAGCTGGCGGGCGGTCAGGATGTAGGCCGGGATGAGCCCGCTGAAACCGAGCCCGAAGACCGCCGCGACGGCGAACAGCCCGGCCTCGTCCTGCGTGAAGACGAAGGCAATGATCGCCGTCGCCTGAGCCAGCGAGCCAAGCAGCAGCGTCATCAGGCCGCCGATGCGATCCGACAGCCAGCCCCAGAACTGACGACTGATGAAGGCGCACGACAGCAGTACCGACAGCATGAGCGCGCCCGTGTTGGCCTGCAAGCCGAGATCGCCGCACAGTGCGATCAGATGCGCCGTCGGCATGGCCATCGGCACGCAGCAAAGGAACGACGCGACCGCGAGCAGTGCGAAAACGGTGCCGGCGGGCAGGTCGAGTACTCGGTCGGGCTGTCCGCGCGGCCCGGTCGCCGTCCTGATGTCTGGAGATGCCGGCGGCGGCTTGAGCGCCAGGGCGGCGAGCGGCACGATCAGCAGAGCCACCAGCACGCCAAACCCAATCATCGTCTGCCGCCAGCCGTAGGCTGCGATCGCGCGCTCGAATAACGACGGCCAGACGGCGCCGGCCACGTATTGCCCGCTCGCGATCAGGGCGAGGGCAGTGCCGCGGCGACGCTCGAACCAGCGGGTGATGTAGACATAGAGCGGCGCGTTGATGGCGCCATTGCCGAGAAACCCGACAAGAAGTCCGTGCCCCAGGTAAAGCTGCCACACCTCTCCGCCCGACGAGAGGATCAGGCCGGCGCACATCATCACGGCACCCATCATCACCGTGAGCCTGGTGCCGATGCGCTCGGCCAGCCAGCCCATGGCGAGACCACCGACGCCCGTGCCGAGCATGGCCAGCGAGGCGGCGGCCGCGGGGATCGAGCGATAGCCGCCGAGATCGGCTGCGATAGGTTTGAGCGCAACGATGACGATGTAGGTCGCGCCGAACGAGATCGACGGCACGATCAGGGCCGCAATTGCGATCAGCCAAGCTTCTCTGCTGTCGACCCGCCCACCCAATTTCCGCTCTCCGGCGCTTGCCTGCGCTTCCATCCCACCGTCGACGTACGTCAGTGGCGGGACAAGCTCAAGCCGAAGATCACAGGGATGGAGGTCACCACCGCAGACAGGCGCCTATCGGCCACGGGCCCGGCCCTATCGCGGCGATGCAACCCGGTTTAGTCTTGCATCGCGACCACAAGGGAAAGCCGTGCCATGCCCGATCCGCTGCCCATCACCGTCTACTCGGACGTCATCTGCCCCTGGTGCTACGTCGGCAAGCGCCGGCTGGAGGCCGCGCTGGCTAGCCCCGATATGCCCGCGGCAATCGAGTTCACCTGGCGCCCCTTCGAGCTCAATCCGGACATGCCGGCCGAGGGCGTCGAGCGCAAGGTCTATCGAACGCGCAAGTTCGGCGAAGCGCGCAGCGCCGAGCTCGACGTCAAGATGGCAAGCATAGGCCGCGAGCTGGGGATCGACTTCGCCTTCGATCGCATGCGCCGTACGCCCAATACGCGCCTTGCGCACCGCCTGATCTGGGAAGCCGACCGGCAAGATCGTCAAGACGCCGTCGTGGAGCGGCTGTTCCACGGCTACTTCGAGGAAGGCCTCGACATCGGGCAGGCCGATGTCCTGGAGGCCATCGCCATTGAAGCCGGGCTCGAGTCGGATGGCGTGGATCGGGCGCTCACGGGTTCCGACAGCCTGGAGGCGGTGACCAAGCTCGAGCAACAGGGATACGCCATGGGAATCCAGGGCGTGCCGTTCTTCATCCTGCTGGCGAAGTACGGCATTTCCGGCGCGCAACCCCCGGAGTTCTGGCGCGAGGCTCTGCCGAAGATCGCCGCGGAGGCCTCTTCGGCTGGCTGATCTTGCCCAGCTTGTCAGCCCGGAGGCGGGTTCTCGTTGGCCGGGGCCGGAGCGCCCGGTGCCGCACTACCCTCGGGGGCGGGCGCAGACTTGGGTCCACCCTTCGCCACCCCCACCATCGCCGGGCGCAGGACGCGATCCTCGATCATGAACCCNTGCCGTTCGGCACGTCGGTGCGCGCAATTTCCATCACGGCCTGATGCAGGTGCGGATTGAAGGGCTCGTTCACGGGCTGGACGCGCTTGATGCCGTAACGTTCGAGCACGTTGAGCAGCTCGCGCTCGGTCATGGTCACGCCTTCGAGGAAGCTCTTGAGGGCCGGATCCTGCTCGGCAGCGCCCGCGGGTACGGCGTCGATGGCGCGCTGGAAGTTGTCGCCGACGTTGACGATGTCCCTAGCGAACCGCGTGACCGCATATTTGGCGGTCTCTTCCTTCTCGCGTTCCGACCGCTTGCGGATGTTCTCGACTTCCGCGTGAGCCCGCAGCAGCCTGTCCTTGAGGTCGGCCGCCTCGGCCTGCAGGGCGACGATCACGTCATGAGGCGTCCGCGGCGGCGGCTCGGCCGGGCCCTGCTGGGTTGCTGTGCCAGGATCGCGGTCGGCACCCGCCGTGCCTACAGTGGGGGCACCTTCCCGCTTTGCGGAGTCATCGTGCGGTATATCGCCCATTGTCGTTGTCCCGCGATTTTCTTGGCCGCGCCGACTGACAAGCAAGATGCGACTGAAACCAGCCGCCGGCCATGGCTCTTCGTTTCATGACCGATATCAGGCAGCAGGCGCAAAAAATCAAGTGAGCAGGCGCCCGACCAGCTTCGCCGTGTAGTCGACCATGGGAATGATGCGGGCATAATTGAGACGGGTCGGTCCGATCACGCCGAGGACGCCGACAACCTTGCGCTGCTGGTCCTCGAAGGGGGCCACGATCAGCGAGGAGCCGGAGAGCGAGAACAGCTTGTTCTCCGAGCCGATGAAAATGTGCACCCCCTCGCCACGCTCGGACAGGCCCAACAGCTGGACCAAGTCACGCTTGGTCTCGAGGTCCGCGAAAAGCTGGCGGATGCGTTCCAGGTTCTCCAGCCCGTCGACGTCCTTGAGGAGATTGGCCTGACCGCGCACGATCAGGCTCTTCTGCTCGTCTTGAGCGCCCGACCAGGTGGCGAGCCCTGCCTCGATGACCTTTTGGGTGAGCTGATCGAGCTCAGCTTTGGCAGAGGCCAGCTCTCGCTCGATCGTGGCCCTCGCTTCGCTCAAGCTCAGCCCGCGGATGTGGGCGTTGAGGTAGTTGGCGGCCTCGATCAAGTTCGACGGCGGCAGCCCCGCGGGCAGATCGATCACCCGGTTCTCGACGCTCTGGTCGTCTCCGACCAGGACCACGAGCGCCTTGCCCGGCTCGAGCGGTACGAACTCGACGTGCTTTAGCCGGCTCACCTGCTTTTCGGCGAGCACCACGCCGGCGCAG
>VBAB01000062.1 GCA_005888525.1 Alphaproteobacteria bacterium | reverse complement strand
CCCCCGATGCGCTTCTGGCCGCCACGGTCGCTCCGTCATTGCTTGTTTTGCGACTTGCTCCACTCAAGAAACTTCTGGAACAGCCGCTCCTGCTCCGCCGTGTCGCCGGGCGCGGCGCGGGCCGCCTGCTGGCGGGCCAGCTGCGCATCGATGACGCGCGGCGCGGGTTGGGCCTCGGCCATTCGCTTGAGCTTGTCCTCCGCCACCCAATAGCGGTTCCAGCCCGGCACCTTGGCCGCAAGATTGATGCTCTTCCATTTGGG
>VBAB01000061.1 GCA_005888525.1 Alphaproteobacteria bacterium | reverse complement strand
TCGCCGCTCTTCATCTTCTCGTAGGCGATGGCGTTGTTGACGTAGACCGGCTCGACCTTGATGCCGAGGCGCTGGAAGAGGATCGGCCCCGTGACGGAAGGACCGGCGCCCGGAGTGTGGAAGCTCACCTTCTTGCCTTCCAGGTCCTTGAACGAGTTGATCTCGGGGCGCACGAGCACGTGCAGCTCGGAGATGTACATCTC
Organism: Alphaproteobacteria bacterium; assembly: GCA_005888525.1. Lineage (GTDB taxonomy): Bacteria > Pseudomonadota > Alphaproteobacteria > Rhizobiales > Hyphomicrobiaceae > AWTP1-13. Next base: position 10,675 of record VBAB01000061.1, on the reverse strand, counting down.
GGAGATGAAGTTCACGCGCCTCTCGATGTTGGGGATCTTGTCGACCGTCCTGAAATGCTCGAACACGTCGGCATGCGTGATGGCGACATCCATACCCTTGAGGTAGAGCAGGTCTTTGATGTTTTCGGTGGCGCCCGGCGTGACCGTGGCCAGGACTCGCAACTCGTCGCTGTCGTTGAGGTTGCGCGCAATTTCGGCGCCGAAACGCAGGAAGGTGCCCTCCGGCAGGCCGGTGGCGAGGCCGACGGTCCAGCTGTTGACCTTGGCCATGATGGCGCCTTCACCGCTGGCGGTGGCGGTCGGCGCGCGCACCGCCGGCGTTCGGCGCGGCTCCACTTGAGCAAGCCGCTCGCCGCCTAGTTCCGACTGCGCGAAGCTCGCAGCGGGTGTAGCGCAAATCGCGATCGCGAGTGCCGTTCCCCGGCTCAGCCAAGTACGCATCGTTCCCTCCTCCACTCAACGCAACAGATTTTTTCACGGATCGAGCGCGCGCGGGCAAATAGAGCGAGACGCTGCTCGTGCGGGCGGAGTAGGGATGCCCGCGACAGCAGGGGCGACACGAAATCTCGAGTGCTCACGGCCGGCCGTTCCTCCCTCTGGCCGACAATGCCGCTGCGGACTGCGGGTGCGCTGGCAGCGTCCGCCGTGCGTGTCCGGTGCGTGCCCAATTTGCGCGCCTCGCATGTGCAGGCACTTTTGCGGCGATATTGAGGAAAACTGCGCAATGCCGCGGAGCCATGCGCGCGGCGTCGGCTTGACATGGCGGCATGCGCGAGGGCACAAGCTGGCCCGCTTGGGGGCTGATGCATCGGCCCCCATATGAACTTCCACCTTACCTGCTTGGTTGGCAGCGAGTGAGAGGAGGAGAAAATGAGCGACATCTCCCTGACATTTCCCGATGGTGCCAAGCGGTCCTACCCCAGTGGGATCACCGGCAAGGCGCTGGCCGAGAGCATCTCCAAGTCGCTGGCCAAGAGGACCGTGGCGATGGTGGTGGACGGCCGGCTTGCGGACCTCGCCGACCCCATCGACAAGGATGTCGCGGTCAAGTTCGTCACCCGCACCGATCCGGAGGCGCTGGAGCTGATCCGTCACGATGCCGCGCACGTCATGGCGGAAGCCGTGCAGGCGCTGTGGCCCGGCACGCAGGTGACCATCGGCCCGGTGATCGAGAACGGGTTCTTCTACGACTTCGACAAGAAGGAACCGTTCCACCCCGACGACATGGCCCGGATCGAAGCCAAGATGCGCGAGATCATCGATCGCAACGCCCCCTTCACCAAGGAGCTCTGGAGCCGCCAGCAGGCCAAGGACTTCTTCAAGAAAAAGGGCGAGCTGTTCAAGATCGAGCTGGTGGATGCGATCCCCCAGGGCGAGGACCTCAAGATATACAAGCAGGGGGAGTGGCTCGACCTCTGCCGCGGCCCGCACATGACCTCTACCGGCCAGATCGGCAAGGCGTTCAAGCTCACCCGCTTCGCCGGCTCCTATTGGCGCGGCAATTCGGAAGGTCCGAAACTGCAGCGCATCTACGGCACCGCCTGGGCCAATGATGCCGACCTCGCGAACTACCTGCATCAGATCGAGGAAGCCGAGAAACGCGACCATCGCAAGCTCGGCCGCGAGATGGACCTGTTCCACTTCCAGGAGGAGGGACCGGGCGTCGTGTTCTGGCACCCCAAGGGCTGGGAGTTGTTCCAGGGCCTCATCAACTACATGCGCCGGCGCCAGACTGCGGCGGGGTATCGCGAGGTGAACAGTCCGCAGATCCTCGACAAGTCGCTGTGGGAGACCTCAGGGCACTGGGGATGGTACCGGGAACACATGTTCTCCACCGTCACCGAAGACGAGCGCGAGTTTGCCGTCAAGCCGATGAACTGCCCGGGCCACGTCCAGATCTTCAAGCACGGGCTGCGCTCCTACCGCGAGCTGCCCTACCGCGTCGCCGAGTTCGGCATGGTGCACCGCTACGAGCCTTCGGGTGCATTGCATGGGCTGATGCGCGTGCGCGGCTTCACCCAGGACGATGCGCACGTCTTTTGCACCGAAGAGCAGCTGGCGGATGAGTGCATTGGGATGAACGAGCTCATCATGTCCATCTACCGCGACTTCGGGTTCGAGCAGGTGCTGGTCAAGCTGGCGACCCGGCCCGAGAAGCGCGTCGGCTCGGACGCTCTTTGGGACCACGCCGAAAGCACCATGTCGAAGGTGCTGCAGAAGATCGCTGCGGAGTCGGGTGGCAAGATCAGGACCGGCGTCAACCCCGGCGAGGGCACTTTCTACGGCCCCAAGTTCGAGTACGTGTTGCGCGATGCCATCGGTCGCGACTGGCAGTGCGGCACCATCCAGGTCGATTTCAACCTGCCGGAGCGCTTCGGCGCGTTCTACATCGACGCCGACGGCGAGAAGAAGACGCCTGTCATGATCCACCGCGCCATCTTCGGCTCGATGGAGCGCTTTGCCGGCATCCTGCTCGAGAGCACCGCCGGGCATCTGCCGCTGTGGCTGGCACCCGTGCAGGCGAAGGTCTGCACGATCGTATCGGATGCGGACGGTTATGCTGAAGAGGTGCTAGCCGCTTTGCGGAAGAGCGGTCTGCGCGCCGAGGTCGATCTGCGCAACGAGAAGATCAACTACAAGGTGCGCGAGCACTCTCTCGCGAAGGTGCCGGTCATGCTGGTGGTTGGCAAGCGCGAGGCCGAGGAGAAGACCGTCTCGGTGCGCCGCATGGGCATCCAGCAGCAACAGGTGATGCCGCTGGCCGAGGCGGTGAAGCTGCTGGCCGACGAGGCCGTGCCGCCGGACCTCAAGGAGGCGTCGGGCGGGGTGCGCACTGCAGCCTGACGCTCCCGGGTCCCGACGGACGCCCCCGGCCGGGCTGACAGAGCGACAGGTTCGCAGCCAGTATGCGCTCTCCCGGAAAAGTTCCCGAAATAATTGCGTTTTCTTGACGCACCCGCGACGACCCGCCGCGTGGCTAATGCGGGATTAACCGCGTTTCTGTGCGGGGTAACGACGGGCAGAGCCGACTCGAGGCTTGCTCCGGCCGACCTGGAGTCGCAGCGGACGCCCAAAGAGCGTCGGCACGCAGCGACCTCCGATTTCTACGACGGGGAGCGAGGGATGACGGGATTTTCCGAGCCGATGGCGCGTGTATTCGCGGCTGGGCTGGCGCTGGCCGCCGGCTACGGGGCCGCGGCCTACGCCGGGACGAGCCGTAGTCAGCCGGTCTCCGTGCGGGCCCCTGCCTTCTTCGATGGAGGTCGCGTCCGAGCGGGCTACCTGCCTGGCCGTATCGTGGCGGGGAGAGGGCCCGTGAGACATGGCGGGGTGGGTGAATGGGCTAATCACGGCGACGGCAATCAACCCGTGACCTTGGCCTGGGCGCCCGTGCCCGCCGTGCCGGAGCCGCTGACGGACGAAAGGACAAGGGTCCCGCGCGACGAGCCGGCCGTACCCCCGCTCGGCGAGGGCCCAGCGCGCCGAGAAGGCCATGCCCGTCTTGAGCACGCTGGCGGAACGCATGGGAATGGAGGGCGTCGGGGCGCAGCTGATCGAAGACTCCCCGCTCTTCGGCGCCAAGAAGAGGAGGAGCGAGCCCGGGCGCATCCCGATGTCGCGGTCGGCGAGCCTGAGCCACGTCTATAGCCACGCCGGCGATCCGCTGGCGGTGCTGCAGCTCGATGACGCGCCGGCCCCGGAATTCATCATGCCGTTCGCCAACGGCCGCGTGACCAGCTTGTTCAACGACGGCAGGCGGCATCCCGCCATCGACCTCGGGGGCAAGCTCGGCTCGCCCGTGCTGGCGACGACATCGAGCCAGAAAATCGTGTTCGCCGGACCTCGCGGCGGCTACGGCAACGCCGTGATCACGGTCGACGAGTACGGCAGGACGCATCTCTACGGCCACCTGCAGCGCATCACGTCGAGGGTGGGACAGATGCTGGAGCAGGGCGACCAGCTCGGGCACCTCGGCAGCACCGGACACTCGACGGGGCCGCATGTGCATTACGAGGTGACCGACCCCAGGGGTGTCCACATCAATCCGGTTACCCTGCTGTTTGCGGGCCGTCGCGTGGCAAAGGGCTACGCCTGGCTGGACGTGAGGCAGGAGAGCGTCGGCGTGCGGGTGGCGGCGCGATCGCGGTAGGTCGGTGCCGCGGGTCACGTCGCCTGATATCCGTCCTCAACATCCAGGTATCCCGGTCATCCCGGTGCTTGTCACCGGGATCCATCGCGCAGCTGGCTCCGGCGCGAGCGGACGGCTGGATACCGGGGACGAGCCCCGGTATGACAACCCCATTCGTCTTGCTTGGAGCAAGACGGTGACTGCATGGGCCGGCCGACATGCCTCGAAATCGCTCCAACATGGGTATCGTCGCCGTCGTCGCGTTGCTCTGCGCTTTGACGCTGATCGTGGCGTCAGGTCCGGGTGCGCAGGGCGGCGACGTGGAGGCCGTGTGGCGGCAGATGTTCAAGCGGCCGGGCACGCCGCCTCCCTCGCCGTCGGACAATCCGCTCAACCCGGAAAAGATCGCGCTCGGCGCGCGGCTGTTTGCCGACCAACGGCTCTCGGGTGGGGGGAAGCGCGCGTGTGCAGGCTGCCACAGGCCCGAGCGGGCATTCACGGATGGACGCCGGCGTGCGCTCGCGCTCTCCGGGGCGCCCCTGCGCCGCAACACGCCGTCGCTGTGGGACCTGGCCTGGGGCAAGCATTTTTTCTGGGATGGGCGCGCCTCCTCGCTCGAGGAGCAGGTGGGCATGCCGATCGCGGAGCCTCAGGAGATGGATGGCGACTGGCCGACGATCCTGAGCCGGCTCGAAGGGGATGAGGCGCTGGTCCGGCAATTCCGCGCCGCTTTCCCGGAGACGCCGACGATCTCGCAAGACACGATCCGCATGGCGCTGGCGAGCTACGTGCGCTCGCTCGTCTCGCCGCCAACGCGCTTCGATGCCTGGATCGACGGCGACGTCCAGGCGCTGCGGCCAGCCGAGACGCGAGGCTTCGGTCTCTTCGTCGGCAAGGCCGGTTGCGTGCTCTGCCACGTGGGGTGGCGCTTCACCGACGACCGCTTTCACGACATCGGCCTGCGCAGCTCAGATGGCGGCCGAGGCGCGGTGGCGGGTGGCACGCCGGGGCTCAGCGCATTCAAGACGCCGGGTCTGCGCGAGCTGGCGCACACCGCGCCCTACATGCACGACGGCTCGCTGGCGACGCTGGAAGCCGTCGTCAAGCACTATACGGGCGGCTTCGTTGCGCGGCCGGGGCTGGCGACCCACATCAACCGCAAGCTGCGCTTGAGTGGGCGTGAAAAAGCCGACTTGATCGCGTTCCTGCGCACGCTGTCGAGCGAGACGGGCCCTGCGCACGCGCGGCGCGCAGGGCCCGACTAATGTCGTCCAGGCGGTGGCTCAGCCCGCCTGCTTCTCGAACTTGGCGATCTCGTCGGCGAGGAGCTGATAATCCTCGCACGCCGTGCCGCAGCGCTTGCCGATCTCGGCCAGCTGGTCCTTGGCCTTAGCGGGCTCGCCGATCTGCAGGAACGCCTCGCCCAAATATTGGCGCGTGGTGGTGCGGTCGGGATAGGCGGCCAGCACCTTTTGGTAGTACTCCATCGCCTCCTCGACGCGGCCGAGCTTGCGCAGCGAGAAGCCGATCATGGTCTGGATGCGCGGATCGACGGAATTGGCGGCCGTGCGCAGGGTCGCCAGCGCGGCAGCGTATTCGCCGTCCTTCGCCTGCCAGTAGCCGACGCTGTAGATCTGGTCGTCGTTGAGCTTGCTGTCCTTGGGCTTGGGTTTCGGCTTGGGTTTGGGCTTCGGCTTCGGCTTTGGCGTGGGTTTTGGCGAAGACGGCGTGTCGCCAACCGCGAAGGTCGCCTGCGGCGTGAAAGCGATGATGGTCAAGCCGACTGCGGCAGCGAGCAGCCAACTGGGAATGCCGGACTTCCACATGCTCTTGATCTCCCGACCAGCTATTTGGGTTCGCAATGCAGGCCCATGCCCAGAGCGGGCATGCACCGATCGAAGATTATCGGAACACGGGGAGAGCGCGAGTCACGGGAACGTGAACGCGATCAGCCTCGGCCGCGGTAGGGAGCGACGCCCTGGTCGGGGAGCCAGACGCCCTTGGGGCATGTGCCCGTCTGCCAGAACACGTCGATCGGCATGCCGCCGCGCGGATACCAGTAGCCGCCGATGCGCAGGTAGTGCGGCTCCAGCAACAGGGCGAGGCGTTTGCCTACGCCCACGGTGCAGTCCTCGTGGAAGGCGCCGTGGTTGCGGAAGGAGGCCAGGTACAGCTTGAGCGACTTCGATTCCAGCAGCCACCGGTCCGGCACGTAGTCGATGACCAGATGGGCGAAGTCGGGCTGGCCGGTCACCGGGCACAGCGTGGTAAACTCCGGCGCCGTGAAGCGAGCGGCGTAGTGGGTATCGGGGTGCGGGTTCGGCACGCGGTCCAGCACCGCCTTGTCGGGGCTCTGGGGCCATTCGGTGTGCTTGCCGAGGACGGTGGTCTGCGGGGGTTTGCGGGGCGTTGCCATGGCTTTACTTGCCCTTACCGGCTGGCCTTGACAAGACGGGCTGCTAATGTGGCTTGTCGCAGAGGCGAAGTCGTTCGAGCAGGATCGGAATGGGGACCAAGGCGGCTCTCATCACGGGCTCGGCCCGGCGCATCGGCAGGGCCATCGCCGTGCACCTGGCCGGCGAAGGCTGGGACATCGCGGCGCACTACAATACCTCGCGGCAGGAAGCGCTGAGCTTGCAGGCCGAGGTGAAGGCTGCCGGCGTCGACTGCCGGCTCTATGCCGCGGATCTCAGCGATCCCGCGGCCGCCGACCGGCTGGCCGAGGAGTGCATGCGCGATTTCCCGCACGCCTCGCTGCTGGTCAACAGTGCCTCGATCTTCAAGAAGGATACGGTCGCCACGCTGAGCCCCAGCCTGTGGGAGGAGCACCTGCACATCAACGCGCTGTCGCCGATCCTGCTGACCCGGGCGTTCCACCGGCTTGGTAAGGGGCAGAACTGCGTGATCAACATGCTCGACCAGAAGGTCACGGGCGTGACGCCCGATTTCTTCTCCTACACCATCAGCAAGCTCGCCCTGCACAACGCCACGCGCATGCTCGCCATGAGCCTGTGGCCGAAGACGCGGGTCAACGGCATCGCTCCAGGTCTGGTGCTCAGGAGCGGCGACCAGACCGAGGAGCAATTCCGCCAAGTGCACAACCGCACGCCGCTGGGCGTCGGCCCGTCGTTGCCGGAAATCTGCCGCGCCGTGGCGCTGCTGGCGGAGACGCCGTCGATCACGGGCCAGGTCATTACCATCGACGGCGGGCGGCACCTGCTCATCAAGTTTCCGTTCGAGGACCTGCCGCGGGAATAACGTTGGAAGCGATCCATGACCCATTCGACGATTCTCCCGGATATCGGACAGCGTTGCGTGGTCATCGACGACCTGCGCTTGCGGTTCTTCATCGGCGTGCATGAGCACGAGAGGAAGGCGCGGCAGGAGGTCTCCATCACGGTTCACATGTTCGTGGCGGAGCCATTCGAGCCCAAGCCGGGCGCGCGCCTCTCCGACGACCTGGCCGACTACGTCTCGTATGCGGACATTGTCGAGCAGCTCAAGGCGCGGGCGGCGTCGACGCGGCACGTCAACCTGGTCGAGACCCTGGCGGAGGAGGTGGCGGCGCTGGCCCTGGCGGACAAGCGTGTTGCCAGCGTGGTCGTGGACGTGCGCAAGACGGAGATCATCCCGGAAGCCGAGGGCGTGGGCGTGATCATCCGCCGCCATTGCGGGCCCCTGCGCGTAAAGGGACGCACCGATGACGGTTGACGTCAGCGTCATCATGCCGGCCTACCGGGCGGGCGCCACCATCGAGCGGGCGGTGGCATCCGTGTTTGCGCAAGAGGGCGTGACGGCCGAGGTCGTGCTGTGTGCGGACGACGAGGTCGACTACGGCTCCCTGCTGCCGCCAGAGCTGCGGGCCACGGCCCACCTGACGTTCTGCCGGACGCCGTCGCCGAGGTCCGGCCCATCGGTGGCGCGCAACATCGCGCTGCGGCATGCGCGCGCCGACATTATCGCCTGCCTCGATGCCGACGACGCCTACGGCCCGGATCGCCTGGTCCGCCTGCTGCCGCTGGTGGTGCGGCATGGCGTGGCGACCGGGCCGACGCGCGAGGTCCACGAGGGCTCGCACGCGCCGCGGGTGGCCCGGCCGCGCCACGGCGGGGATCGGCTGCCGGTCGAAGACATCTGCGAGCTGCGCATGCCGTTCCCGCCGGTGTTTGAGAAGTCGAAGTGCCCGCGCGGGTGGCCGGAAATCGAGTTCGCCGAGGATGTGATCCTCAATGTCGACCTTTATTGCATGGCGGGCGCCTACCCGTTCGTCGAGGGCGCCGAGTACGTCTATTACGTGGGCCGTGGCTCGCGCACGCATTCGGAGAGTGCGCTGAAACGAGCCCGCGCCGGTTATCTGCAGATACTCGACCTGGTCGACAGGCGAACTTGGCCGGAGCCGGTGCGAGATCTCGTGCGGCGGGTGTTCAAAGAGGACCTGGCATCTGTCGACGGGGCGCTGGCACGCGGGAATGCGGGCGCGACGTGGCGCGACATCGTTCGCGACGGCGCTAGGGAATGACCGAGAGATCTTTCTACGGACGCAAACCCAACCCTCAATCGTGAAGTTGTTTAGCAAGATCAGGGAAATCCCCGCCCATCCGTGTTCTGCGATACTGCTCCCACTCCGGTCTTACGAGGAGCTGGTCGCAAACGCGTTGCGATCGATCCGCCGGAGGCAGTCGTGGAAGGCAGGCAACGGGTAGTACCGTTGCAGCCGGAGCTATGGTGATCGGGATCGGTCAAGCAGCTTCCAGCGCGACGATGGGGCGTCAGGGCCGGAAAGCCCGAGCGAGATCGTTCCAGATGGAAGCACTGAGGCTTCCATCCAGGAACGTGAATCTCCCTCTAAACTCTACAAGTAGAGCAGGATTCACGCTTCAGCCCCGACGTTGCGTTGGAGGTGAAGTGATTCCATCTGAAGCGATCCTGCTCTAGGCGCCATACAAATGAACGGTCCGTCGGCAAGACGCCCCGCTCCTTCTTTCCTCTCCACTGACACTTGCAAAAGCAAGTGGCAGGTAATCGGCATTTGTGCAATTGCGTGGCGTGGTATAGCGCAAACTCAACAGATCGTTAGTCATACCGGGGCTTGTCCCCGGTATCCAGCCATTCTCGTGATCGGAGCGATCGAGTTCACGGTGCGCTGGATCCCGGGAATAAATCCCGGGATGACAGCGTGTGTTGGCTCAGCGCTGACGCTTGACCCAACCTGGGTTCGCCCGACCTGTGCTAGCCGCGCCGGCCGCCGTTCTGCTGCCACATCACGTAGCCGATGGTGACGATCGCGGTCAGGATCATGGTGCCGAGGATGTCGGGGCGCAGGATGAAAGTATACCAAGTATTGAAGCCGTGAACGGAGCCGCCGCGTGCCGTCAGGAAGCTGTTGGTGAAGATGATGACGAACACCACGGCGGCGGTGAGGCCGATGGCGGTGGCGACGTCGACGAGCTTGCGCATGACTGGCGGCATGGAACACCCCCTGTTGTTGTCGGCGCCCCGGCCCGCGCAGCAAGCAAGCCGCCGATATCGACGGCTGCGGCATCCTCGCACGTGCAACCCGAGGCAATTTGTGAGCGCAACCTAGCTGATTCGCTGCATCCGGGGTTGGAAGTACACCTCCGGTGATGCGCCCGCGAAGTGACCTGCGCCGGCAAAATCTTTTTGCCGAAGGCATTATCGATCGCCGGTGGCCACAAATTCTCCTTGGTTGCGCCATTGTCTAGCGGAGCGTGCGGGATTTTTGCGTCAGCTCCCTGGGCTCGACTGCACATGTGTCACAGCATCACCGTGATGAATGCCAAGGGGGGAGTGGGCAAGACCACCCTCGTTCTCGCGCTGGCGGAGACGCTGTCCGCGCATCATGACAAGAAGGTGCTGGTCATCGACTCCGATGCGCACGCGAGCCTCAGCTCGATGCTGCTGCCGGGCAACTGGCTGGCGACGATGCAGGCCCAGGACCGCACCTTCGTCGACTATCTCATCGCCTCCGTGCTGAAGGGGACGCCCGTGGACTGGCGGACGTTCGCTGTCAGCGGGGTTTCCGACGTCGACGATGCGCGCTCCATTGAATTGCTGCTGGGCGGCGGCCATCTGACGCTGTTCGAGCGCGAGGTATCCAAAGGCGACCGCGAGGCCGACCTGCGCCAGCGCATTCGCGCTTTTCTCGCCGAGGCGTGCGAGGTCTACGACTTGATCCTGATCGACAGCGCGCCGGGGCTCTCGGTGCTGACCGAGTGCTGGCTGCGCGAGGCGGACTTCTGCCTGTCGCCCGCCAAACCCGACTACCTGTCGACGCGCGGCCTGCAGTTCCTCCAGCAATTCGGCGAGCGCGACACGGAGATGGGGTTTGCGGAAAATCTGGGGGTCGTCATCAGCATGAAAGACGCGCAGGCGCCGGAGGACGAGCAATTCGACCGCTGGCTGCGCCACAACCTCAAGGCCCGCTGCTTCAAGCAGGCCATTCCGCGCACGACCGTGCTGCAGACCGCCGCCTATTTTTCCGTGCGCATGCGGTCCTATGGCGCGAAGTATCCAGGCAAGGTGGGG
>VBAB01000957.1 GCA_005888525.1 Alphaproteobacteria bacterium | reverse complement strand
CAAGTATCATTTACAGTGGGAGGTCTGAACGCCAAGGCCTCACATGCGCCAATCTCATTGAACACTGCGAACGCCAATCAAGTCGAGTTGATGAAGTTTTTTGCGGATCGGCTTCAGGTGCACCTGCGCGACAAGGGCGCGCGGCACGACCTGATCGACGCGGTATTCGCGCTCGGCGGCCAGGACGACCTCGCCCTGATCGTCAAGCGGGTGGAGGCGCTTGGCGCGTTCCTCAAGACGGACGATGGCGCCGTCCTGCTCGCCGGCGTCAAGCGCGCCAGCAACATCCTCCGCGACGAAGAGAAGAAGGACAAGAAGAGCTGGGCCGGCGCCGCCGATCCGGGCCTCCTGCGCGAGCCGCAGGAGATCATGCTCTACGAGACGATCCAGAAGGTGAAGGCGGATACGACGGCCGCCATCAACGTGGAGAACTTCGCCGGCGCCATGCGGGCGCTGGCCGAGCTGCGCGCCCCCGTCGATGCCTTCTTCGACAAGGTCACGGTCAACGTCACCGGTGTGCACGAGGCCGAGCGCTTGCGCGCCAACCGCCTCGCCCTCCTCTCCGAGATCCGCGCCGCCACCCTCAACGTCGCCGACTTCTCCAAGATCGCCGGCTGACGCGCGCGCATCGCCTCGCCCTGCACGCAAGGCGCGCCTCGAGGCAGAGCGGTCAGGCACCCAAATTCGGAGGCCGGAGACGCGATCGCGATCCCCGGCCTCGAAAACCAATCGAAGAGCTTGTTGGAGGGATGAGGTCCGCTGCTCTGCCCTGGTGCCCAGCCTGGGCCGGCGCCGGACCAACGATCCCCGATTGCTTAGCGACGCTTGGTGGCGCGCTTCTTGGCAACCGTACGCTTCATCGGCTTCTTCTTCGCCTTCGCTTTGGTCTTCATCTTCATCGCAGTCTTGGCCATTGTATGCCCTCTCTCTTCTCTCTCTCGTTCGAATCAGTTCGAACAAGAGAACACTGAACAATTTCAGTGGACTTGTTGATAGTGAAGGGAGATTTAAAGATCATATTCATGAGTTTTCAAATGCTCGTGTTGCCGCGAGTCCACATTTTTCATGGTTTTGCAAGCTGTTGCGGCGCGAAACGCAGCCTGGAACTTTATCCGGGGCGGCGTTTCTCCGGCGCCTGGATATATGCAATCGCAGTCGGAAAGCGTTTCTCTCGCGGTTTCCTGACAGCTCGAATTCCATCCTGCGCTATTCGCTCACCGCCGCAGGATCTTGCCGGGGTTCATGATGCCCTTGGGGTCGAGCGCGCGCTTGAGGCTGCGCATCATGTCGAGCTCGATTGGTGCCTTGTAATGCTCGAGCTCGGCCAGCCGCGAGCGGCCGATGCCATGCTCGGCACTGATGGAGCCACTCAAGCTGGCGACGATGTCATGCACGAGGCGATTGATGCGCGGGCGTTCCGCGCGAAACGCTACCCGTTCCAAGTCGAGGGGCTTTACGGGATTGTAGTGCATGTTGCCGTCGCCGACGTGGCCGAAGGCGCAGCGGCGAATGCCGGGACACGCAGCCGCAACGGCGGCATCGGCGCGCTCGATGAACTCCGGGATGCGGGACACCGGGACCGACACGTCGTGGGCGATGCTGCCCCCTGCCGCGGCCTGGGCCTCGACCAGGCTCTCGCGCATCTTCCAGAGTCTCGCGGCCTGGGCACCGGACGCGGCAATCAGTGCATCGAGGACGAGTCCGGCCTCCAGCGCGGCGCCCAGAGCATCGGCCAGCGGCGTATGCAGCGACCCCGGCGGGCCCTGGCTCGTCACATCCATCAGCACGTACCAGGGGTGGATATCCTGCATCGGGTCCTCGTGCCCAGGAACGCCCGACAGGAGTAGGTCTATGATCGGCCGGCCGATGAGCTCGAATGCAGAGACCGTGTCGCCCAGGCGGCCGCGCATATGGCCGAGCAGAGCCACGGCAGCGGCCGGCGTGTCGACGCCGATCCACGCGGTCTCGCTGGCGGTCGGCTTGGGGAACAGGCGCAGCACGGCAGCCGTGATGATGCCGAGCGTGCCTTCGGCGCCGACGAACACCTGTTTCATGTCGTAGCCGGTGTTGTCCTTGCGCAGCCCTCTGAGGCCATCCCAGACGCTGCCGTCGGGTAGAACCACCTCCAGCCCGAGCACGAGGTTGCGCATGTTGCCGTAGCGCAGAACCTGCACGCCGCCGGCGTTGGTCGAGATGTTGCCGCCGATCTGGCAGGACCCTTCCGCGCCGAGGCTCAGCGGAAAAAGGCGATCGGCGCGATCGGCGGCGTTCTGGATCTCCTTCAGGACGACGCCAGCCTCCACCGTGATCGTGTCGTTGACCGTGTCGAGCGCACGCACCTCTCTCATGCGCGAGGTCGAGACGACGATCTCGCTCATGTCGGCGTGCGGCACGCTGCCGCCGGTGAGTCCGGTGTTGCCGCCTTGCGGAACGATGCCGACGCCAGCCTCGGCGCAGATGCGGACGACGGCGGCGACCTCCGCCGTCGACTGCGGCTTCAAGACGAGAGGCACGCAGCCCTCCCAGTCGTCGCGAAAGCTCTTGCAGTAGGGCGCCA
>VBAB01000060.1 GCA_005888525.1 Alphaproteobacteria bacterium | reverse complement strand
CTGATCTGAACGACCTCTTCGATGATCTGCAAGCAGAAATTGAAACCGTCGTTGGCAAGCGACGTTCCGGCGTCGGCCAGCGCAGCGACAAGGTGCGCCTCGATCGGCAGATCGAGATCGGGGTATGCCCTCTCGATCGCGCCGTCCACGGCCTTGACGAGATTCGGCGCGAGCCTGTCGCGCCGCGCGAGCGCGTCCTCGAGTGTTCCCCCGATGCGACGCAGATTGAGCGGGATCAGGCAGCGGTAGGGTCGCGCCAGGAAATCCTCACGCGTCAAACGTGAAACACGGGAATGTCGGCTCACACCCGTATTTATCGTGTATCCGGTCAGGCTGCCCGGCAGCGCATAGCGCTGGAAATACATCTCGGAAAAGTGCGACAGGAAGAGAAATCGCGAATTGACCGTGGTCGCATGCTCGAACTTGGGCCACTGGGTGCTGGAGTGATCCAGCACCCAGTGAATGACCGGCACATTGGCGCGCGCGGCGAGATCCAGGAAACTTTCCGAGTCGATCCATGCGCGATCGAGCTGGACATTGAAACCGAGAATACCGATCGCGGCGTCATTCAAGCAGCGCATCAATTCCGGCTTCGACCCCTTTGAAGTCAAAGCTATCGTTTCTACGGCGATTCCTTCTTGCCGAAAGAATTCTATGAGGTTCTCGGTATAAACCAGGTCGTTCGGGTGCATACTATGGGAAATATAGAAGTTTCTTGCAGCAGGACGCGATCGGCCGCCCGCACCTGTTTTGCTGATCACGACGCTCACCCGGCTCGGAAAATCGAAAAGCCTGCTACGCACGACCAGAAGAATGCGTGCACACCTTCGCAAGGTGTCCACCATGTCTGCGCGCAAAACACTTTTGATTGCCGATCAATTGAATGCTCGGCGAAGCAGCTGAGTTATCGCGAACAGTCCTACTAATTGTGGTGATCGAAGGAGGGGATAGTGCCCGAGGCCAGCTTTTATCAAACATTAACGCATAATCTTACAAAACATTATATCGCAAGCGTAAGTTCCGACTCGCTCAGCTACAAGTTCGTCGTCATCCGCGGAGGCGAAGGCGGGGACCCACGCAACTCCCCGCACCTGCAACGGCTCGGTGTCGTGGGTGCCAGCCTGCGTGCCGGAAGCGCGTCTTCGTGCTGAAAGCGCGTCTTCGACACGACACGACCGGACGCGGGCATGAGGTTGGAGAAGAACGAAGGGTCAATAACATCCGCTCAACGGTATTATTCCCGAGCGCTGCGTCAGCGAACGGGAGAGCGGCGTACCGACGCCGATTGCCGGCTTGCCGCGTGACGGCCTGGTTACTACCGCAGGCGGCCGTTGATGGCTTCCAGCGCCTTGGAGCCCGGGCACAGCTCGGCCATCGGCAGCGCGTTGAGCGGACGGGCGTCAGTGGCCAGGATGTCGTGCATGTCCTGCTGGCTCTCGGCGATGTAGAGCAGCCCCGTCGCGACCTGGCCTTTGGCGGAATTGCCGCGAATGGCCATGATGGCGGCGTCGGCGTCGCGCGGATCGTGCTGCGGGTCGAGCTTGTGCAGCACCAGGCGCGAGCCGTCGTGCAGCGCGATGGCCGCCGATGCGCCCTCGGCGTAGTCGACCGTGATCTCGTCCTTGGGCTCGACGTAATCGAGCTTGTTCTCGGACGCCATGTTGTGGGCGCGCACGTAATCGTAGCTCTTGGTCGAGGTCGGGTGGTTATTGAAGGTTACGCACGGGCTGATCACGTCGAGGAAAGCAAAGCCGTTGTAGCTGATCGCCGCCTTGATGAGCGGGATGAGCTGGGTCTTGTCGCCCGAGAACGAGCGGGCGACGAAGCCGGCGCCCAGCTGGATCGCCATCTGGCACAGGTCGATCGCCTCGAACGGGTTGGGCTCGCCCTTCTTGGACGGCGACAGCTTGTCGTTGGTGGCGGAAAATTGGCCCTTGGTGAGGCCATAGCAGCCGTTGTTCATGACGATGTAGGTCATGTTCACGCGGCGGCGCACGGCGTGGCAGAACTGGCCGAGCCCGATGGAGGCCGTGTCGCCGTCGCCTGATACGCCGATGTAGACGAGGTCGCGGTTGGCGAGGTTGGCGCCGGTGCTGATCGACGGCATGCGCCCGTGCACGGAGTTGAAGCCGTGGCTGCGGGAGAGAAAATACGTCGGCGCCTTCGACGAGCAGCCGATGCCGGACACCTTGGCGATGCGGTGGGCCGGCAGGTCCATCTCGAAGCAGGCTTCGATCAGCGCGGCCGTGATCGAGTCGTGCCCGCAGCCCGCGCACAGCGTCGACATGGTGCCTTCGTAGTCGCGGCGCGTGAGGCCCAGCGCGTTCTTGGGCAGGGCCGGGTGGTGGGCCGATGGCTTGGCGATGTAGCTCATGGGTGCCTCTGGTGTGCGCTCCCGACGACAAGAGGCAGCTTACCTCTCAAGGAGCACCGACGGGATTCCCCTCCCCTTGACGGGGAGGGGTTAGGGGTGGGGTGAAGATACGGGGGAAATGCTCTCTGGGATGCAGGCCGCGCAGCTAGAAGCCGGCGTCCGCCAACCTCGCGATGGAGCTCGTGGGTTACCCTCACCTCCAACCCCTCCCCGCAAGGCGGAGGGGAGTCCGCGCGGTGAGTGCGGGGTGCGCGAGCGGCTCTATGGGTCATTTCGTTTGGCCTATTCCGCCGCCGCCTTGGCGGGCTGCAGCTGCTTCAGCACGACGCCCTGGACGAACGCGGCCGTCAGCGGCATGCCGTCGTAGTTGAGGGCGGGGATCAGCTTGGCCCCCGGCACCTCGGCCTCGGTCATGAGCAGGGAGCGCATCTGCGCGTCGCGGTTCTGCTCGACGACAAAGACGCGCTCGTGCATGGCGCAGAACGACGCCACGTCGCGCGTGAACGGAAATGCCTTGATGCGCAGCGCGTTGACCTTCACGCCGTCGCGCTCGAGCGCATCGAGCGCCTCGCGCACGGCAGGCGTCGTCGCCCCGAAATAGATGAGGCCGGTCTTGCCGCTCTTGTCGCGGATGGTGACCTCGGGTTTCGGGACGAAATTCTGAGCGGTATCGAACTTGCGGCGAATGCGATCCAGCACCCGCGCATGGATGACACCGTCCTCGGTATAGCGCGCATTCTCGTCGTGGGAGGTGCCGCGCGTGAAGAAGGCGCCCTTGGTCGGATGCGTGCCGGGGAGCGTGCGGTAGGGGATCGCGTCCTCATCGACGTCCTGGTAGCGGCCCCAATCCCTGCCCCTGACGTCCTTGAACTTCTCCAGCTGCTCCGCGTCGAGCACCTTGCCGCGGTCGTGCACGTGCGCATCGTTCCAGGCGAACGGCTCCGTCACCCAGTCGTTCATGCCGATGTCGAGGTCGGACATGACGATGACGGGCGTCTGCAGGCGCTCGGCGAGGTCGAAGGCCTGCGCACCCATCGAGAAGCATTCCGTCGGATTGGCGGGGAACAGCAGCACGTGCTTGGTGTCGCCGTGCGAGGCATAGGCACAGGAGAGGATGTCGGATTGCTGCGTGCGCGTCGGCATGCCGGTGGAGGGGCCGCCGCGCTGGATGTTGAACAGCACCACGGGAACCTCGGCGAAGTAGGCCAGTCCCAGGAACTCGCTCATAAGCGAGATGCCGGGGCCCGAGGTGGCCGTGAACGCACGCGCGCCGTTCCACCCGCCGCCGATGGCAACGCCGATGGCCGCCAGCTCGTCCTCCGCCTGCACGATGCCGAACAGCCGCCGCCCGTCCTTGGTGACGCGCAGGCGCTTGGCGTGCCGCTCGAAGGCTTCGGCCAGCGAGGTCGACGGAGTGATCGGATACCACGCGCACACGGTCGCGCCGGCGTATAGAGCGCCCAGGCCCGCGGCGTCGTTGCCCGACACGAGAATCTTGCCCTTGGCGCCTTCCGCATGGCGCAGGTGGATCGGCAGCGGACAATTGAAATTCTTGAGCGCGTAGTCGCGGCCGAGCCCGACGGCATCCATGTTGGCCGCCACCAGCTTCTCCTTGCCCTTGAGCTGGTCGGCAACCGCGCCCTTCAGAACGTCCATGTCGATGTCGAGCAGGGCGCTGAGAGCCCCCACATAGACCATATTCTTGAACAGCTGGCGCTGGCGCGTGTCCTGCCACTTGGCAGCGCACATCTCGGCGATCGGCACGCCCAGGATGGTGACGTCCTCGCGCGGCCACAGCCGCGGCAGCGTCGAATCGTAGAGCAGCCAGCCGCCGGGCACGACCTCGGCGAGGTCCTCCTTGAAGGTTTGCGGGTTCATGGCGACCATCAGGTCGATGCCGTCGCGCCGGGCGAGGTATCCCGCCTCCGACACCCGCACCTCGTACCAGGTCGGCAGGCCCTGGATGTTGGAGGGAAAAATATTCTTGGGCGACACCGGGATGCCCATGCGGAACAGCGTCTTGGCGAAGATGCCGTTGGCGGAAGCCGAGCCCGAGCCGTTGACGGTGGCGAATTTCACCACGAAGTCGTTGATGCCGCTCATCTTAGCGAATGGCCTCGTTTCGACCGCGGCGGGGGTCAGACCCCGCACCACTTCCCATCGAGCCCGAGCTGGCGCGCGTGCGCGCGGGGTCTGACCCCCTCGACCTTCCTTCAGCGCAGATAGGCATTGTGATGCGTGAGGCAAGCCTGTGACGCCTGCGCTTCTACGTACATGAACTTCTGCATATCCCAGGCGCCTGTCGGGCAGCGCTCGGCGCACAGCCCGCAGTGTAGGCACACATCCTCATCCTTGGCCATGATACGGCCGGTCTTCAGGTTCGCCGAGACATATAGATCCTGCGTCTTGTTGCGGGCGGGGACGCGGAGCTTCTCGCGCAGCGCCGGCTCGGCGTCGTTGTCGGTGAAGTTGATGCAATCCACCGGGCAGATGTCCATGCAGGCATCGCACTCGATACACAGCGGAGCCGAGAACACCGTCTGGATGTCGCAGTTGAGGCAACGCTCGGCCTCCTTGAAGGCGAGCTTGTCGTCGTAGCCGAGCTCCACCTCGACCTTGAGGTTGCGCAGCGACTGGGCCTTGTCGGCGTGCGGCATGGCCACGCGATGGAGCGGCGTGTAGTCGTTCTTATAGGACCACTCGTGAATGCCCATTTTCTGGCTAAAGAGGTCGGAGCCGGGCTTGGGCCGTTCCTGGTCGAGGTCCTTGCCGTGGCACAGCAGATCGATGGAAAGAGCCGCCTGGTGGCCGTGGGCGACGGCCCAGATGATGTTCTCGGGGCCCCACGCGGCGTCGCCGCCGAAGAACACGCCCGGCCGTGTCGACATCATCGTGTCTTTGTCGACCTTCGGCATGTCCCATTCGTCGAACTCCAGGCCGATGTTGCGCTCGATCCAGGGGAAGTTGTTCTCCTGACCGATGGCCATCAGCACGTCGTCGCACTCGAACACCACCTCTTCGCCGGAGGGCTCGAGCTTGGGCCGGCCGTTCTTGTCGACGCCGACCTCTCTCATCTTCTGGAAGCGGACGCCCGCCAACCGGCCTTTCTCCAGGAGGAACTCCTTCGGTGCATGATTGTCGAAGATGGGGATGCCCTCGTGCTCCGCATCCTCGATCTCCCAGGGCGACGCCTTCATCACGCGCCGCGGCGAGCGGACGGTGACCTTGACGTCCATGCCCCCGAGTCGAAGTCCGGTGCGGCAGCAGTCCATGGCCGTGTTGCCGCCGCCGATCACGACCACGCGCTTGCCGACGGTGTGCACATGCTCGAAGGCGACGGAGGTGAGCCAGTCGATACCAATGTGGATGTTGGCCCTGGCTTCCTTGCGGCCGGGGATATCGAGGTCTTTGCCCTTGGGCGCGCCGGTGCCGATGAAGACGGCATCGAAATCTTCCTTCAGCAGCGCCTCGAGGCTCTTGATCTCATGGCCGAAGCGGGTCTGGATGCCCATGCGCGCGATGCGGTCGATCTCTTCGTCGAGCACCGTCACCGGCAGGCGGAAGGAGGGGATGTTCGTGCGCATCAGCCCGCCGCCCTTGGGGTCCTTCTCGAACAGCACGCACGTGTAGCCGAGCGGCATCAGATCGCGCGCCACGGTGAGCGAGGCTGGGCCGGCACCGATCAGCGCGATGCGCTTGCCGTTCTTCTGCAGCGGGATATCGGGCATGAAGGCGTCGATCTCGCCCTTGTAGTCGGCGGCGACACGCTTCAGGCGGCAGATGGCAACCGGCTTTTCCTCCACGCGCCCGCGGCGGCACGCAGGCTCGCAGGGGCGATCGCAGACGCGCCCCAGGATGCCGGGGAAGACGTTGCTTTCCCAGTTCAGCATGTAGGCGGCGGCGTAGCGGCCTTGCGCGATCAGCCGGATGTATTCGGGAACTGGTGTATGGGTCGGACACGCCCACTGGCAGTCGACCACCTTGTGGAAGTATTGCGGATTGGAAACGTCGGTCGGGGCCGTGCGGCCCTTGGTTCGTGCTGCGATTTCGCCCGCTTGCATTCCGCCCGATCCTCGCCGCTTCTCCCAATCCGGTCTTGTACTAGATCGGGATGCGTTATCCCAACTTCCAGCTCTGTTCCAGAGTTGTTTTTTTCAACCGGCAAACAAACGGCCGCGGTGTGGCCGGAAGCGGCCCGGCGCTTCGGTTTTCTCGTCAGGCAACTTATTGTGCGGTGCGGCAACGCTCGCGGCTAGGGTACCCCCAAGCGTACGCTCTCCCGCAAGACCTTCGGCCCATGAAGGGGATGCGGAACGCCGGCCACGACATCACGGTCCCGTCAAGAACAAGAGTTGCTGCGACCGATGTTAGCGGGCACCAGCCTGCGGACAACCTTGTTCGTAGCGCCTTGTTGTACCTTGCGAATCAGTTTGGCTCTCAAGGGATCCCTTAGGAGTTGAAAACGACTTCCAATGTGCTATATGTTAGGTGTTCTGCCCTCACGGTACATCCGTGGGGAACCCGCGGGTTCCGGCCTGCGGGTCTTTAATTTTTGTGGTAGCTGCTTCACATGGCCCA
>VBAB01000955.1:2424-4262 GCA_005888525.1 Alphaproteobacteria bacterium | reverse complement strand
CCTCCGGATCGCGCAGATTGTAGACCAGCACCATGACTTTGGAACCCTCGGCGCCGGCGTCCCAGCCGACCGACGGTCCCTGCCAGTAGATTCGGTGCACGCCGGCGTCCTTGGTGTAGAGCGTGCCCTCGCCGTAGCGCAGGCCGGCCACGAAGGCCCCGCCCGCATCCTGGCCCAGGATGTAGCCGTTGGGTCGGCCCTGTTTCTGGAACGCATACTCCACCACGCTGGCGAGCCCCTTGCTCACCGAGCCGAAGAAGCCGTGACCGGCCTGGAGGATTTCGCGCGAGGAGTAGCTGCCGTCGGCGGCATCATCGTCGTAGCGCGGCCCGGGCGGGCCATAAGCCCGCTCGGACGGGTCGTAGGTTTGGCCGGGCGGTGGCGTGTAGGGCTCCCCGTAGGCCGGCCGGGGCGACGTCGAGTACGGCTGGCCGTATGCCGGACCCGGTGGCCCCGAGTAGGGTTGGCCGTAGGCCGGTGGGGGTGGGGACGACGAATAAGGCGGCCCGTAGGTGCCGGGACCCTGCGCGTAGCCGGGGGGGCGCGGCGGGGGGCCATAGGTATCATTCGGGTTGCGCGGGGGAGTGTACGCCTCGTTGGAGGTGCGCGGCGGGCGGTAGGCGTCGTCCACTGGCGCGCTCGTGCTGCCGGTGCGCGGCGAATACCCGTCGTTCGGGGGAGCTGCGGGGGCGCCAAATCGTGGGGGATAAGCGTCGTTTGGACGGGGGGCGGGATAGGCGGGCGGAGGCGTGCGGGGATCGCTGTCGCCGGGCGCATCATAGCGCTGCGGGGCGGCGTCGGGCCGATAGGCCTCCTCGCGCTGCTGGTAGCGCGGATCGACGCTGCGTTGCCAGGTCTCCTGAGCCGGCCCCGGAGAGGCCGAAAGCAGCATGGGCAGGCTCACCAGCAGTCCGCCGGCCAGCGCCGAATATCGTGTCGGCATGGATCAACCTTCAGGTTTGTTGCCGGACTTTGACGGCCCAGCTCGCGCATCCGCACGCCAATGCGGATCACCCCCTTAACCACAATTGTCGTAAAGTATTACCAAAGTGTGGCCGAGATGGCGCGGCGAGTGGTTGGGACCGCACCAGCCGGCCTGCTCGGCCGTAGGCGAGGAGGAAGGTCACCATGAAGGCAATATGGCGTGGTCGGGTCATCGCCGAGAGCGATCGGACCCTCGATGTGGGCGGCTACACGTACTTTCCGCGGGAGACGGTTCGCATGGACCTGCTGCAGGCCACGCCGAAGACACAAAGCGATCTGGCTTGCCCGCACGGGGTCCAGTTCTACGACGTTGCCCACGATGCAACACGCAGCAAACGAGCAGCGTGGTCCTACGAAGCGCCACGCGCCTCCATGAGCAAAGTCGATCACTGGATCGGCTTCTGGGAGGACGTCGAGGTCGCGTGAGCTATCGGGGTCTCTTAGACCGGTAGCGCGCCATGCCGCCAGTCGGCCCTACGCCTCCCGCGCCCTTGCCAACGGCCCGCGGCCCCAGGCCACGAAATCGGGATTCTCGAACCCTCGTGCGGCGTTACCGTAAAGGAGCGGCGCACCATCGGTGGCCGTCACGGCGCCGCCGGCTGCCACCAGCACCGCGTGTCCCGCAGCCGTATCCCACTCGCAAGTCGGCCCAACGCGCGGGTAGACGTCGGCCTCGCCCTTGGCGATGAGGCCGAACTTCAGGGAGGACGCCAGCGCCCGCCGCTCGATCACGTTGTAGCCCGCCAGGAAGCTCTCGGTCGCCCGATTGAGGTGCGACTGGCTGGTCAGTGCCACCAGCGCATGGGGATCGGGCACGCGGGTGCGCAGCCGCCGCAGGCCGCACTCGGCCAGGC
>VBAB01000955.1:0-2380 GCA_005888525.1 Alphaproteobacteria bacterium | reverse complement strand
CCCGCGCCTCGATGAGGCCGATGTTGATGGTGAACTCGGGCTTGCCCTTGATGAACCCCTTGGTGCCGTCGAGCGGGTCGACCAGGAAGAACGGGCCGGTGATGTCCGGGATGCGGCCGGCCGCCACTTCCTCCTCGGCAATGACCGGGACGCCGGGTGCGACGCGCGCCAACCCGGCGAGGATGATCTCCTCCGATTGCCGGTCGGCGACCGTGACGGGGCTCTGATCGGCCTTGCGCTCGACCTCCATCCCGGTCCCGAAGTGGGCCATCTGCGCGCGGGCCGCGGCCAAGGCCACGCTCAGGAGGCCTTCGGCGAGGCGGCGAATTTCGCTTGCTTGCATCATCCCCGCCTTCGTGATTCGCGCCACTGCGCCCGAAGGCCCCGCGCGATGGCAACTTTGCACGCTCGCGTAGTGACGCAAAAAAGCCAGGGCGCGAAGCGTGTATCAAGGCAGAGCCTTTGCGCAAGCGGTTCTGTTGGCCAGCGTGGCGTGCGCTTGATCTGAGCGGCCGGCCGCGCTTCGACGCCAACAAGAACAGAGGTCTTCTGATGACCGAGCGCGCCCAGCCGACCGATCTCGAGCTTGCCGCCCTGATTTCGAGCAAGATCTGTCACGACGTGATTGGTCCCGTCGGCGCCATCTACAACGGCCTGGAGATCCTCGACGAG
Organism: Alphaproteobacteria bacterium; assembly: GCA_005888525.1. Classification (GTDB taxonomy): domain Bacteria; phylum Pseudomonadota; class Alphaproteobacteria; order Rhizobiales; family Hyphomicrobiaceae; genus AWTP1-13. The sequence goes on along the minus strand of VBAB01000955.1, from coordinate 1,708 downwards.
GACGACGACGCGGAAGCGAAGAACTATGCCCTCGACGTCATCCGCAACGTCACCTAGCAGGCGTCTGCGCGGCTGCAGTTCGCCCGTTTCGCCTTCGGCGCGGCCGGATCGGCGGGAGCCCAGATCGAGCTCGCCACCGCCGAGCAGATAAGCCGCGGGCTGGTCGGCCAGGGCAAGCACAAGCTCGTGTGGCGCGGCGCCCAGGGTCAGATGGCCAAGGACAAGGTGAAGCTGCTCCTCAACCTGATTGCCGGCGCTCTCACGGCGCTGCCGCGCGGCGGCGAGATCGAGGTGAGCATCGCCGACAGCCTGGAGAAGCCCAGCTTCCGGCTGCGCTGCCAAGGCACCGCCGCCCGCCCGCCCCAGTACCTCGCCGACTATGTCGCCGGCGGCCAGCCGCCGCAGCTCGATGCCCTGTCGATCCAGGCCTATTACACGTGGCGGCTTGCCACCTCGGCGCGGATGAGGCTGGAGATCGCCAAGGACGGGGCCGACATCGTCCTGAGCGCCAAGTCCCAGGCCTGACCGATCGGGGCGCGGATGCCGGTCACGCGGCGGTCGCCTCGGAGCAACGCAACCTTAACGATTTGCCAGCAGGGTCGTGCTCATTGCCAGTTATCCGGCTGTCGCAAGGTCGCAATGCTGTTTGCGAGGCGTGTATGAAGACTTGCCTGGTCGTTGACGACTCCGAGGTGGTGCGCAAGGTCGCACTGCGCATATTCGAGACTCTGAATTTAGAGGCTGCCGAGGCGGAGAGCGGTCAAGACGCGCTCGATCTTTGCGCCAAGAACATGCCGGACGGGATCCTGCTCGACAGCTACATGCCGCCGATGGCGACGGTCGAGTTCCTCGCCTCTCTGCGTGCGCTCGCCAACGGCAGCAAGCCGGTGGTCGTCTACTGCGCCACGGAAAACGATTCGACGGAGATCGCCCGCGCCCTGACGGCGGGCGCCGACGACTACGTCCTCAAGCCCTTCGACCGCGAAACGCTGCGCGGCAAGTTCGCAGCAACCGGCCTGATCTGATCGGGTCGGGACGGCAGGGATCTCCGCCCCTTCAGACGCCGCCATCGCCGACCAACACGCCGGCCTGCGGTCGCCGCGATGGCCGGGACGCCAGCGTCACGCCGGCGAGGATCAGCACGAAGCCGACGACGTGGTAGAGCATGAGCTGCTCGCCCAGCAGAGTGGTGGCGAACACCGCGCTGAAGAGCGGTATCGTGTGCAGGAACGCGCTCGCGCGGGGCGCGCCGATCAGATCGACGCCGCGGTTCCAGGCGACGAAGGCCAGCAGGCTGGTAAAGAAAGCCGAATAGAGCACCACGCTGACGGTCAGCGCATCGGCAGATAATTCGTAGCCGGCCGCATATTCCCCGGCGGCGAACGGCAAGGTGCCGATGGCGGAAATGGCAGAAAGCACGAACAGGAAGCTCAGGGTGTGAACTGCCGGTCGCAACCGCAGACACGCGCAATAGATCGCCCAGAACACCATGTTGACGATGATGATGAGATCGCCTGCGTTGAGCGTCAGATCCAGCAGGCGCTCCGGATAGAGCTGCGTGATGATCGCCAGCACGCCGATCAGCGATACGGCGACCCCGAAGAGTTGGAGCGGCCCCAGGCCATCGCGGAACAGCACGTAGCTCGCCGCCACGATGAACGCAGGCGACACGGATCCGACCACGCCCATGTTGAGGGCGGTGGTGTAC
>VBAB01000945.1 GCA_005888525.1 Alphaproteobacteria bacterium | reverse complement strand
CCTGTGGTCGCAAGAGACCTGTCATCGTCGTTTACCCCGGTTGTGCGACTGTTGGTAAGGAGCCGCGACTCAAGCGTGCTTTGCCCCTCGGGCCGGCCGCGCGCGCTCGGTTGCGATCGGCTCCAATTCGCGATGTTCGCGACCGGTTCTTCCCGCGGCGCGATGGCTGCCGCTGACCTTGAACATCTCTTCGACTTCTCCCAAGCGCGCTTTGGACTCACTGCTGCTGACACCCACGACGCCGAGCAGCGCCCGAAGGTTGTTCGCCATCCGTGCGGCTAGCTCGGGTTCCCGATCGAGCATGGCAGGTATGGCCTCGATCGCGCGCCGCTCGTCGAGCAACAGCAAGAAGAATTGTTCCCGCAACATTTTCTTGAAAGCAGCCAGGGTGAGGCCGGATCCGGCATCTTTCCGTAAGCGGCGAAGAAGGTTGAAACCGCGCTCGTCGGCAACCCCGTCCGGCATGCGGATGTAGAGGAGCGCGCGTATCACGGCTTCGCGCGCGCCGCCCTCGGAGATGCCTTCCTTCAGCTCCGCTATTCGTCGCGACACCAAAGCGAGGTGTGCCGGGTCTTCTCCCGGCTTACGACGGGGGCTTCGGTCCGTTGCCTTTAGGCCGACCAACGCTTGCACGAGAGGAGACCCGTAGACCGAATGGAAGTAGGCTTCGACAAGGTGGTCGCGAACATCGCGATAGGCGTCGAGCGATGTCTCCATCCAGTCCGAATATCGTTGCTGAGCCTGCCAAAAGACATTCTCATTCGAGACTGGACGACGATGTCCGTTGATGAGCGTCATCCATGGATCGAGCAACCGCATGAACGGGTTTGCGCGCGAAAATATCTCGTACTGCAGCCGCTGCGGGTGCAACCGACGCATCGCCTCGGCGTATCCTTCATTGGCGAAGCCGCGCACCCAGGGCTGGAAGAGCGTGCGATATAGCCCGAGATTGATCTGCGACACGCGCGCGGCGGTCGCAAAGCGTCTTTCGTCTTCTTCGTTGTTGCCGCCCAGAGAACGGATATCGTCGAGTGTTCGTGCCTCGAAATGTACCAGATAGTCGCCGCCAATGAGATCCGCATCCCTGTCGTCCGGATGCTTGGGCGTCATTACGGCCTCGTAGAGCCCCGGCGGCAATACGTCGATGAGGTCGATGTTGCTGGCGAACTGATCGTGCTCCTTCGTTGCAACGGAGCTGGAGACGAAGATGCCCAGATGACCAATCGACTCGTGGATGGCGTAGACGATGGTCTGACCATTGGCCTGCATGTCCTCGACGCTCTCGTAGAGGTCGAGAATCCAGTCCAGCGCTTGCTGGGGTGGCGTAATATTGTCCGCCTTTGAGCAGAAAACGACGATCGGGGTTCGGATATTTCTGAGATCGATGCGCTTGCCTTTAGAGGTGGCGAGCTCTGCGGTGGCGAGCTTGTTGCCGATGAATAGCTCGTCGGCGATAAACTGCATTTCCTCTGCGTTGAGGAGCACGTGTCCTCCCCACCACTGTTCGAATTCGAGAAAGCGAGGAGCCTCCTTGTCGACCTTCGAATACACGTTGAACAGTTTTGTCCAGAACGTGTTGGCAGGGTTCAAGTTCTCGAAGTTCGTGACGAGCCAGGCACCGTCGAATTTGCCGTTCCCGAGATCTCCCATCATCGCAGTGAGCCAGCTTCCTCCCAGCAGGCCGCCGGTGTAACGCATCGGGTTTTGGCCATGCACACCTGCCCAGTAGGACAGCGGAGAGCCGGCAACGATGATGGGACCGAACAGATCGGGCCTGACGGCCGCGAGCATCATGACCGCCCATCCCGCCTGGCAGTTGCCGATCACCGCCGGTTTGCCGTCAGCGAGAGGATGGAGCGCGATCACGCGCTCCAGGAAAGCGGCCTCCGCATGGGCGATGTCTTCAATCGTCTGGCCGGGCAGGGGATTGGGTAGGAAGCCGATGAAATAACAGGGGTGTCCCGCCTTTTGCGCCTTGAAGCCGCCAATGCCCGGCCCGTGGCCGGCACGTGGATCGATAATGACGAAAGGCCGACGGCTCTCGTCGACGTCGACTGCATCCGTCGGTGTGATGCGAACGAGAGCGTAATTGACGGGCCGCGCCAACTTGCGCCCATCCATGACCAGGTCACATTGGAATTTTAGGACGTGCGGTGCAGGTCGCGCTGCATGTTCCTGGTAGCGCGAGGTGC
>VBAB01000059.1 GCA_005888525.1 Alphaproteobacteria bacterium | reverse complement strand
GCTGCTCGTTCTCCTCGCGCGCCTTCACCGCCATCGCCTTGACGGCCTCGAACTCCTCGCGCTGCACCACGTCCATCTCGCGCAGCATGCGCTCACCCTGCGACCGCACCATGGTCTCGAAATCGCGGCGCATGCCTTGCGCGGCGCCCGCCGCGTCGGTCATGAGCTTGGCCAGCTCGTCGAGAAAGCGGTTGTTGGTTTGCGTCATGGAGGCGCGCCTGGTTGATCCGGCAGGCGCGTTCGCCTGCCCGACGCCTACTATGGGTGCGAGCGCCACCGGCTTCAAGCCGGCAGTCCCGATCCCGGGGCCGTGCCATCCTTGACAGGGCGCTGCCGCTGCCGATAGGTGCCGGCCCATGGGCTTCCTGGCAATCCCCTACCCGGCGATCGATCCCGTGGCCTTGCGGATCGGGCCGCTGGCGGTCAAGTGGTACGGGCTTGCCTACGTGGCGGGCCTGCTGCTCGGACGCTATTACGTCAAGGCACTGCTGCAACAGGGCCGGCTGTGGCCGAGCGAGAAGCGCCCCTTCACGCCGGAGAAGGTCGACGATCTCCTGCTGTTCATGACGGTCGGCGTGCTGCTCGGCGGCCGCCTCGGCTACGTGCTTTTCTACCAGCCGCAATTCTTCCTGACCCATCCTCTGGAGATCGTGGCGGTGTGGAACGGCGGCATGTCGTTTCACGGCGCGCTGCTGGCCTCGATCGTCGCCGTGGTTCTGTTCGCGCGCCGTGTCGGTGCCGATCCCTGGAGCGTCATGGACCTTGCGGCCGCGGCCGCCCCCATGGGCCTGTTCTTCGGGCGGCTCGCCAACTTCATCAATGCCGAGCTTTGGGGCCGTGCGAGCACGGTGCCGTGGGCCATGGTGTTCCCGGATGCGGGGCCGCTGCCGCGCCATCCGAGCCAGCTCTACGAGGCACTCACCGAAGGCCTCGTGCTGTTTGCCGTGCTGTGGTGGCTCACGCATCGCAGGCTGGCGTTGCGCACGCCCGGCGTGATCGGCGGCGCATTCTTGGTCGGCTACGGCCTGGCGCGATCGTTTTGCGAGTTCTTCCGCGAGCCGGACGCGGGCCACATTCTCACCGTCGGACCCTTCACGGCCGGCATCTTCTATTCGCTGCCCATGGTTCTGGTCGGGTTTCTCGCGATCCGCGCGGCCGGAAAGCGCAGCTCGGCGCCGGCCGATGTCCAGAGCTGAGGAGAACCGCGAGGCGAGCCCGCTGCTGGCGATCCTGCGCGCGCGCATCGAGCGGGAGGGCCCGTTGCCGATCGATGCCTATATGCGCATCTGCCTGGCGCATCCCGAGCACGGCTACTGGCGCAGCGCGGAGAGCATCGGCACGGGCGGGGATTTCATCACGGCGCCCGAGATCAGCCAGGTGTTCGGCGAGCTGATCGGAGTGTGGTGTGCCGTCGTCTGGCAGGGCATGGGCAGCCCCGCGCCGATGCGTCTGGTCGAGCTCGGGCCGGGCCGCGGCACCTTGATGCGCGATGCCCTGCGCGCGGCGCGGTCGGTGCCGCCGTTCTTGGCCGCGGCCACCGTGCACCTGATCGAGGCCAGCGCGCCTTTGCGCGCGATGCAGGAGAAAACGCTAACGCCGATGGCGAGGCGCACAAGGCCTGCGCCCCCTCTCCCCCCCGGGGAGAGGGCTGTTCGCCACGACTTGCGAGCGCCGCAATCCCATCGGGAGTCAAGCAGCGAGGAGACCGCTCGCAAGTCGTTTGGCGAACAGGGTGAGGGGGGACTTGCTACCGAGGGCAACGAAGGCCCCCTCACCCCGACCCTCTCCCCAAGGGGAGAGGGAGACGCTGCGGTACGCGGGGGTGTGCCCATCGAATGGCACGAGGCGATCGGCGAGGTGCCGGAGGGGCCGGCGATCGTCATCGCCAACGAGTTCCTGGATGCGCTCCCGATCCGGCAGCTGGTGTTCGCCGATGGGGCTTGGCATGAGCGCGTGGTCGACGTCGATGCGAGCGGCGCCCTGCAGTTTGCCGTCGGACCAAGAGCAACGGGCGGAACCGAAGAGCTCGCAACATCGCCGCGGCCCGGCGCCATCGTCGAGCTCCGCGCCGGGGAGGACGAGCTGCTGGCTGAGCTTGCCGGACGCGGATCGCCGCTCATCGGCCTCTTCATCGACTACGGCCCGGCACAGCCGGCAACGGGAGACACGCTGCAAGCGGTGCGCCGACATGCCTGGGTCGACCCGCTGAGCCGACCCGGCCGCACCGATCTTACGGCCCACGTACAGTTCGCGCGCCTGGCGGGCAAGGCACGCGCGGCGGGTCTCGTCGCCGACGGTCCCGTGACCCAGGCGCAGTTCCTCGGCCGCCTGGGCGTTGCCGAACGCGCCGCACGCCTGATGGCAGCCAATCCCAAGCAGGCCGGCGAGATCGAGGCGGGCGTCCAGCGCCTGATCTCTCCCACGGGCATGGGCGAGCTTTTCAAGGTGATGGCGGTGCGCTCGCAGAGCCTTCTGCCAGCCATTCCCTTCGCATAGTCCTGTCTGCCGGCTTCGATCGGCAAGAGCGTTGACGCCCCAAGAGTGTGAAGGCACGCTTGCTCCATTGAAACGCGCATGCGTTCAGGGAGGAACGGACGATGCAATTCATCACCCGGCGAGAGCTCATTTGCGGATCAGGATCGGCCGCGCTTCTGGCGGCCGGGAGCGTCGGCGCGCAGGCGCAGGGAACGACAGATTGGCCGACCAGGCCCGTGCGCCTCATCGTCAACTATGCGCCGGGCGGGGGTGCGGATAATTCGACCCGGCCGTTCGCAGACCGCTTGTCGCGCACCGTTGGCCAGCAATTCTTCATCGACAACAAGGGCGGCGCCTCCGGCGCCATCGGCATCGAGGCGGCCATCAAGTCGACGCCCGACGGCTACACCTTTCTCGCCACACCATCCCTGAGTGTCGTCATCCTGCCGCATCTGCGTAAGGTTGCGTACGATCCGGTCAAGGACCTCGTGCCCGTCACCCAGTATGCCGAAGGCACATTGCTCATCGCCGTACATCCATCCGTCCCGGCAAAGTCGGTGCAAGAGCTGGCGGCATACGCGAAGGCCAACCCCGGCAAGCTCAGTTGGGGCACCCCGGGCGTCGGCTCCTACGGTCATTTGATCTGCGAGACCTTCAAGGCGGAGGCGGGCGTCGACATCCTGCACGTGCCGTATCGCGCCACCGGCGAGGTCATGACGGATTTCTTGGCCGGCGTCGTCCAGATCCACGCCGATCCCGTCACGCTGCCGCACGTCGCGGCCGGCAAAGCCAGGCTGCTCGCCGTGCTCGACCGTGTCCGCCGCCCCGATTACCCCGACGTTCCGCTTCTGAAGGAAATCTACCCAGCACTCGATTTCCGGGTTTGGTTTGGAGTATTCGCCCCGCCCGGCACGCCTCCCTCGATCGTTGGCAGGATGAGCCAAGAGATGAACAAGGTTGCCCGCGATCCGGAGCTGAAACAGCACTTGTTCAATCTCGCCCTGACTCCGAATGCCGGCACGCCGGAAGAATTGGCAGCGCTGTTGCGCAGCGATTACGAACGTTACGGCAAGATCGTCCGGCAGTTCAACATCAGCGCGCAATAGCCATCCATCTGCTGGCGCGGCGGCGCAAACCTGCCTACAAATCGGCGATGCCAAAGCCTCTCACTGCCGACTGCCTTGCAGCGCTGCCTGGGGTCGCGCACGGCTTCTTCACGCGTCATGGCGGCGTCTCGCTTGGCGACTATGCCAGCCTCAATTGCGGCTTGGGCTCCAAGGACGATCCGGTTGCGGTGCACGAGAACCGCGCGCGCGTTGCGGCTTTCCTCACCGCGCGTGACGTCGTCACGGCGCATCAGGTGCACAGCCCGACGGCCGTCGTCGCGGAGCACGCGTGGAGCCAGGACCAGCGGCCACGCGCCGACGCCATCGTCACGGCAACGCGGGGCCTGGGCGTCGGCGTGCTGACGGCCGATTGCGCGCCGGTGCTGTTCGCCGACCCGGAGGCCGGCGTCGTCGCTGCCGCCCACGCCGGCTGGCGCGGCGCGCTTAGCGGGGTGATCGAATCGGCGCTCGAGGCCATGGAGAAGCTGGGTGCCCGGCGCCGGCGCATACGCGCCGCCGTGGGGCCGTGCATCGGTCAGGCCGCCTACGAGGTCGGCCCCGAGTTCGAGCAGGAGTTCCTGAGGCAGGGCATGGCCAACGCGCGCTTCTTCAGCCGCCAATCCCCCCAATTACGGCCACATTTCAGCTTGGCCGCCTACGCCGAGCACCGCCTGCTGCAGGCCGGCATCGGCGAGATTGCGAGCCTGGCGCCCTGCACTTATGCGAACGCCGACGATTTCTTCAGTTATCGGCGCTCCAGGGCACAAAAAGAGCCCGATTACGGCCGCCAAATCTCCGCCATCGTCTTGACTTAGCGTCGGTTTTCCACAACTTTCGAGGCTCGAAGGCAGCAAGCATCGGGCATGCGCAAAGTTTTCCCCTGTCTGAAACTGGACGCCGAGGGTGTCAGCAATTAGGGAGTCCGCTGGGGTACCGGCCGAAGAATCACCCGCCGCAGGGTTTGTACGTCGGCAGCCGGTTGTCAGTGGGATGCTTTTGCAGAGGGGGGAGTCACTGTGACGACCAAGGACGCTGCTGCGGCGCGGCGCTGGAACCCAAGGATGGCGCGCGTCATCCTCATTGCCATGATGGCCGTCGGACTTGCCGGTTGCGAGACCGCTAGTTCGATGTTCGGTGGATCTTTGTTCGGCTCCAGCAACACTCCCGCGCCGGAGATTGCTGCGCAGAGCCAACCTGCACCGCAGCCGCCGCTCGCCAGAATCACGATCGCGCCCATCATCGGTGCGCCGGATGCGATCGCCAAGCAGATCCAGCAGGAATTCACGAGCGCGGTCGAGAAGCAGCGCGTGTCCGTCACTACGGGCAAGGACGAGCGGGCCGACTACACGCTGCGCGGCTACATCGTCGCGGCCAAGGACAAGTCGGCCACCAAGGTGTCCTATATCTGGGACGTCACCGATCCGACGGGCAAGCGGGTGAACCGCATCACCGGCGAGGAGGTCGCGTCGGGCGGTGCCGCCAAGGACCCGTGGGCGGCCTTGACGCCCCAGGTCGCGCAATCGATTGCCAGCAAGGCTGCCAGCTCCTTCGTAGCCTGGCTGCCGACCCATAGCGGTCAGGGGCCATTGGCCTCCAGCCTCGCCGCGCAGCCAGCGAGCGTCAGCGCGCATCCAGCCGCTGAGCCCAAACGCACGGCCGCCGCCAAGCAGCCCGCGTCCGCCCAGTCGGGCACGACCACGGGCAGCATTGCCCGCGATGGACCGGTGCAGGCCCTCGTGCCGGCCGTCGTCGGCGCGCCCGGCGATGGCAGCACGTCGCTCACCGCCGCCATTCAGCGCGAGCTGACGGGCAAGGGCGTGTCGGTCACGGACAAGCCGACGACCGTCGCCTATCGGGTCGAAGGCACGGTCACGGTCGGCAAGGCGAAGGACGGCAAGCAGCCGATCAACATCGAATGGCTCGTCAGGGATCCGCAGGGCAAGAAGCTCGGCACGGTGTCCCAGAAGAACGAGATCCCGGAGGGCTCGCTCGACGGCCCATGGGAGAAGACCGCCGAGCAGGCAGCCGGCGCTGCAGCGCAAGGCATCGTCAAGCTGTTGCCGCC
>VBAB01000058.1 GCA_005888525.1 Alphaproteobacteria bacterium | reverse complement strand
GGCGCTGCTCGAGGCGGCCGGCGGCGACGGGCGCAACCCCCACGTCGACACCTCCTCCCCGCTGCTCATCGTCTACACATCAGGCACCACCGGCCATCCCAAGGGCGCCGTGCTGCGCCAGGAGGCGCTGGTGTGGAACGCGGTGATGAGCCAGCACATGCACGACATGACGGCGCAGGACCACGTGCTGACCGTGCTGCCGATGTTCCACGTCGGCGGGCTCAACATCCTAACGACGCCGGCGCTGCAGCTGGGCGCCACCGTCACGCTGCACGCCCGCTTCACGCCCGAGGCGACGTTGGAGGCGATCGAGCGCGATTCCCCGACGCTGACCGTGCTGGTGCCGGCCACCATCCAGGCCATGATCGAGCATCCGCGCTGGGAGGCGACGCGGCTCGACAGCCTGCGCGCGGTGACGACCGGCTCCACGCAGGTGCCGCAGGGGCAGGTGGATGCCATCACCAATCGCGGCGTGCCGGTGCTGCAGGTCTACGGGGCCACCGAGACGTGCCCCGTCGCGGTCTATACGCGGCTGGCGGGGGATTGGCGCCGTCCGGGCTCGACCGGCCTGCCGGGGCTGGTGTGCGAGGCGAAGATCGTCGATGACGCGGGCCACGAGGTGGCGCCCGGCACCCCCGGTGAGGTGGTCGTGCGCGGACGCAACGTGTTCTTCGAGTATTGGGGCAACGCGCAAGCCACGAGCGAGGCCCTGCGCGAGGGCTGGTACTACAGCGGCGATATCGGCACGCGCGACATCGACGGACATTTCTTCATCCACGACCGCAAGAAGAACCTGATCATCTCGGGCGGCGAGAACATCTATCCGGCCGAGGTGGAGCGCGTGCTCAATCAGCATGCCGACGTGGCGGAGGCGGCCGTGATCGGCCGGCCGGATGCCAGATGGCAGGAGGTGCCCGTCGCCTACGTGGTGCAGCGCGCGGGTGCGGCCGCCACGCCCGCGGACCTCGAAGGCTTCTGCCTGGGGCAGCTCGCGCGCTACAAGGTGCCGCGCGAGTTCGTGTTCCTCGACAGCCTGCCGCACAATGCGCTCGGCAAAGTGCAACACTTCCGGCTCAAGGAGCTGATGGCGAGCGGTGCCGCCCCCGCCGCCGCGGCCGAAGAGAATGGCAGGTTCCGTCGGTGGAGGTGGCTGGTCCGCAAAGGCAGATGAACGGCGCATTTCTCCCTCTCCCCGTACTTCACGGGGAGAGGGTCGGGGTGAGGGGCAGCCGCAGACGGCAGCGCAAGTTTCTGCCCCTCACCCTAACCCTCTCCCCACGGAAGAGCGGGGAGAGGGGATCGGTCCCACCAAGCCCCACTACACGCCTCTTGGCTTAGGCGGGCGCTACCGCGTAATGTAGCGCAAAACTGGTGCAAAATTGGGAGGAAGGCATATGCCAAATCTGTCGATACTGCGGGTGATCGGGGGTGCTGCGGCAGGCCTCGTCGCTCTCGCTGCCATGCTGGTGGCGCCGTTCAGCGCGCCGGCGCTGGCGCAGGAGCCGATCAAGATCGGCTTCTCCATGGCGTTGACGGGGCCGCTGTCGCCCAACGGCAAGCAGGCGCTGCTCGGCATGAAGATCTGGGAGGAAGAGATCAACGCCAAGGGCGGGTTGCTCGGCCGACCGGTCAAGCTCGTCTACTACGATGACGCGACCAACGCTTCCACCGTGCCGGGCATCTACACCAAGCTGATCGACGTGGACAAGGTCGACCTCGTGCTCGGTCCTTATGCCACGAACATGGCCGCACCTGCCATGCCCGTCATCATGCAGAAGGGTAAGCTGTTCATCATCCTGTTCGGCCTCGATGTGAACCACGAGTTCAAGTACGACAAATTCTTCGCCATGATCCCGACCGGGCCGGACACCAAGGCATCGTTCACCGAGGGGTTTTTCGACGTAGCAGCAGCCCAAAATCCCAAACCCGAGACGACGGCGTTGGTGGCGGCCGACGCCGAATTCTCGCGCAATGCCTGCGAAGGCGCGCGCGAGAATGCCAAGAAACACGGCTTCAAAGTCGTTTACGACAAGACCTATCCGCCGGCGACGACGGACTTCTCGCCGATCGTGCGGGCGATCCAGGCGACCAATCCTGATATCGTGGCGATCTGCTCCTACCCGCTCGACTCGGTCGGCATGGTCAAGGCGGTGAACGAGATCGGCTTCAAGCCGAAGATGATCGGCGGCGCCATGGTCGGCCTGCAGGCGACCGTCTTCAAGAACCAGCTGGGGCCCCTGCTCAACGGATTCATCAATTACGAGACCTGGGTGCCGTCAAAGGAGATGACGAGCGAGAGCACCACCGAGTTCTTCAAGAAGTATCAGGAGCGCGCCAAGGCGGAAGGCGTCGACCCGCTCGGCTATTATCTGGGCGGCTGGGGCTATGCCTATATCCAGTTGCTCGGGGACGCGGTCAAAGCCACCAACAGCCTCAACGACGACGTGCTCGCCGACTACATCAAGAAGACCACCTTCAAGACCATCCACGGCGACATCAAGTTCGGCAAGGGCGGCGAGTGGGAGAAAGGCCGGATGCTGCAGGTGCAGTACCGCGGCATCAAGCAGGGCGACGGCATCGAAGTATTCCGTGGCATGAGCTACCAGTCGGTGCTGACGCCGGCCGACCTCAAGACCGGCGACGTGATCTACCCCTACGAGAAGGCGAAGTAGCCACCGGCTCCTTCTCCCCACGCTTCACGTGGGGGGAGGGTCGGGATGCAAGCCGCGTCACGCGCCACTTCACCAGCCTGTAGGTTGGGTCAAGCGAAGCGCCGACCCAACACCAATTGCCGGTTGCGGTCGATTGCGTTGGGTCATCGCTAACGCTCGACCCAACCTACAGCGCGTCGCCTCCCTCGGCGCGCGAAAGCAGTTCATTCACGGCCACTTCACCAGCGGCGGCAGCGAGGAGAGGATGGCCTCGACGTTGCCGCCGGTTCGCAAGCCGAACACCGTGCCGCGGTCGTAGAGCAGATTGAACTCGACATAGCGGCCGCGGCGGACGAGCTGCTCGTCGCGGTCGGCCTCGCTCCAGGCCAGGCCGAAATTGCGCCGCACGATCTGCGGATAGATGCGCAGGAAGGCGCGGCCGACATCCTGCGTGAAGGCCAGGCCCGCGTCCCAGCCGCCCTCCGCCTCCCCCGGCGTCAAGTCGTCGTAGAAGATGCCGCCGATGCCCCGCATCTCCTGGCGATGCGGGAGATAGAAGTACTCCTCGCACCATCTCTTGTAGCGGGCATAGTCGGCAATCGCGTGCCCGCGGCAGGCGGCCTCCATGGCGCCGTGGAAGGCAACGGTGTCCGGGTCGGCTTGCGTGCGGCGCCGGTCGAGCACGGGGGTCAGGTCGCCTCCGCCGCCGAACCACCATTTTGACGTCACGACCATGCGCGTGTTCATGTGCGCCGTGGGCACGTTGGGATTGACCGGATGGGCGATGAGCGACACGCCCGAGGCCCAGAAGCGCGGATCGGCCTCGGCGCCGGGGATCTGCTTGCGGAACTCGGGAGCGAACTCGCCGTGCACGGTGGAGGTGTGGATGCCGGCCTTCTCGAACACGCGCCCCGCAATCAGGCTCATGGTGCCGCCGCCTCCCGGCGCGCCGCCGTGCTCGGCGCGTGTCCACGGCGTGCGCAGGAAGCGTGCAGCCGCGCGGTCGCCGAACGGCGCCGTGTCCGGCAGCTCCGCCTCCAGCCGCTCGAAAGACGCGCACAGGTCGTCGCGCAGCGCCTCGAACCAAATTCGCGCGCGCTCCTTATGCTCGTTCAGGGATTTGCCGGCAGTGGGCATCGGTCGATCTCGGTGGGGACACGTCTTCCTGTGGCGGCGGATCGTGGCAACAGCCGACGGCAACGGGCTGGCGCGTTGAATGCCGGTGTGCTATGAGCCGCCGCGCTCGACGCTACAACATCCCGCGGGGCCGCCGCCATGATTGAGATCATTGTTACCATCGACTGCTGACGGCCGCCCGCGCCCTTCGCGCTCGGCCGCACCTCGGTCCGACGACCCGACACCGGCGCGCGCATTCTACAATTCCAATTGCTGCCGCAGTCGTCTCTCACCCGGCCGTATGCTCGCTCTGTCTCGAAACTGCGAGACGTGGCAGCTGAATTTGAGGACTACCCGATGTTTCGCTGGTTCGAAACGCGCATCGAGGCCTTCCCGGAGGACCCTCCGGCCCGGCCGCCCGAGACGCTGCTCGCGTTCTACGCGTACTTCATCAAGCCGGTCTGGCCGGCCTTTGCCGTGCTGCTGGTCGCGGGCTTCTTGGGCTCGCTGATCGAGGTGTGGCTGCTGGCGTTCGTCGGCAGCCTGGTCGACATGATGAAGACGGCCTCGACGGCGGAAGCGTTCCTCTCCAACCACTGGCCCATCCTGCTGTGGATGGCCTTCGTGGCCATGGTCGCCCGGCCCGTCGTGTCTACCGCGCATGATCTGATCAAGAACCAGATCATCTCCGGGCCGGTCTCCAACCGGGTGCGCTGGCTGACGCACCGCTACGTGCTGCGCCAGAGTCTGAGCTTCTTCCAGAACGACTTCGCCGGCCGCGTCGCCAACAAGATCATGCAGGCGGCCCCGGCCCTGCGCGATTCCGTCGTGCAGCTGATCGACGCCATCTGGTATGCCGCCGTGCAGTGGGTGGGCGCGGCGGTCATCTTCGCCGTAGCCGACTGGCGTCTGCTGCTGCCGCTGCTGGTTTGGCTCTTGGCGTATTTCGGTGCCCTGCTCTACTTCGTGCCGCGCATCAAGGAGCGCTCGACGGAAGCTGCCGAGGCCCGCTCCATGCTGGTCGGCCGCATCGTCGACAGCTACACCAACATCCTCACCGTCAAGCTGTTCGCCCACGCCGACCGCGAGGACGGCTACGCCCGCGACGCGCTCGACGACCAGATGACCAAGTTCCAGGCGTCGCTGCGCCTGCAGACGTCGATGGAGCTGGTCCTCTACACGCTGAACGGCTTCCTGATCGTCTCCGCCACCGCGCTCGCCGTGTGGCTGTGGAGCGGCGGTCTCATCACCATCGGCGCCATCGCCGTGGTCACCGGTCTCGTCATGCGCATCATCGGCATGTCGGGCTGGATCCTGTGGGTGGTCGCCGGCATCTTCGAGAACATCGGCGTGGTGCAGGAGGGCATGGAGACCATCAGCCGGCCCAACCAGGTGCTCGACCGGCCGGACAGCGTGCCGCTCGTCGTGCGCGCGGGCGAGATCC
>VBAB01000057.1:440-1445 GCA_005888525.1 Alphaproteobacteria bacterium | reverse complement strand
ACGACTTCATCAGCGGGCTCGAGGACTTGAAAGGGCGCAGGGCCTACTCCGCCCATGTCGGCGAGCGCGGCGTCAAGCTGTCCGGCGGGCAGCGGCAGCGCATCGCCATCGCCCGCGTGCTGCTGAAGGACGCGCCCATCCTCATCCTCGACGAGGCCACGAGCGCGCTCGACTCGGAGGTGGAGCAGGCCATCCAGGAGCAGCTCTACAACCTGATGGCGGGAAAGACCGTGATCGCCATCGCCCACCGCCTGTCGACGATCGCCGCCATGGACCGGCTGGTGATCATGGACCAGGGGCGCATCGTCGAGGAGGGCAGCCACGATGCGCTGCTGGCGCACGGTGGGCTCTATGCGGACCTGTGGGCGCGCCAGTCTGGCGGCTTCCTTGCCGAACAGGTAGCGGCGGCGGAATAGGCGCGCTGGGCGCCATGGGGTCAGACCCTCGGGCTCCGTCGGCGGCCGAGGAGAAGCTGAGCGATCAGGGTCTGACCCCCTTTCTGGTGGCAGAGGAGGGATGAGCGCGTCTCCAGGGTCTGACCCCACCGACGGCAGGGCTTGCTCAACGCGGTACCCGCGGTTAGCGTGGCGGCAGAAGAACAAAGCTTGACGCCCGTCGTGCTTCTGGCGGCAGCAAGCCGACAAGGGAGGACAGAATGCGCTCGAAGCTTGCCTTCGTCGTGGCCTTGGCATTTGCCGCCACGAGCCTGGCGCTGCCGGCGCTTGCGCAGAAGCAGGGCGGCACGCTGCGCATCTACCACCGCGACAATGCACCGAGCGGCTCGATCCACGAGGAAGCGACCATCTCCACGGTGCAGCCCTTCATGGGCGTGTTCAACAACCTGGTCGTCTACGACCAGAGCAAGCCGGTCAACTCGCCCGAGACCATCGTGCCGGACCTCGCCGAGAGCTGGGCCTGGGATGCCGGCAAGACCAAGCTGACGTTCAAGCTGCGCCAGGGCGTCAAGTGGCACGACGGCAAGCCGTTCACCGCCAAGGACGTGCA
>VBAB01000057.1:0-423 GCA_005888525.1 Alphaproteobacteria bacterium | reverse complement strand
GCACCTG
Organism: Alphaproteobacteria bacterium; assembly: GCA_005888525.1. GTDB lineage: Bacteria > Pseudomonadota > Alphaproteobacteria > Rhizobiales > Hyphomicrobiaceae > AWTP1-13. The sequence goes on along the minus strand of VBAB01000057.1, from coordinate 416 downwards.
GAACAAGCTGACGGCCAAGGACCCCGACGACTTCCGCAAGAACCCGCGCGCCGTCTGGTGGCAAAATCTGAAGGAGGTCACGGTCAACGGCGACCACGAGGCCACCTTCGTGCTCAATCGGCCGCAACCCTCGTTCCTCTCGCTGTTTGCCTCCGGCTACACGCCCGTCTATCCGTGCCACGTCTCGACCAAGGACATGCGCACCAACCCGATCGGCACGGGGCCCTTCAAGTTCGTGGAATGGAAGCGCAACGAGACTATGAAATTCGTGCGCAATCCCGACTACTGGAAGAAGGGCCAGCCCTACCTCGACGGCATCGAGTGGCGCGTCATCCCCAACCGCTCGACGCGCATCCTCGCCTTCGTCGCCGGCGAGTTCGATATGACCTTCACCACCGACGTGACGATCCCCCTGC
>VBAB01000944.1 GCA_005888525.1 Alphaproteobacteria bacterium | reverse complement strand
GGTGGCGATTCACAACGTCGCCGCCGCCGAGGCCATGGTGCTGGCTATGAAGGCCGGCCTCGATCCGCACCGGGTCGTGGAGGTGGTGGGCTCCGGCGCCGGCACCTCGCGCGTGTTCGAGCTGCGCGCGCCGATGATGGCCGAGGCCAACTATCTCCCCGCCAGCATGCGCTCGACCACCTGGACGAAGGACCTTACCGTAATCGGCGACTTCGCGTCCTCCCTCGCCTGCCCGACGCCGCTGTTCAACCTGTCCGCATCCCTGCACGCGGCCGTGCTGGCGATGGGCCACGGCGCGGAGGACACGGCTGCGGTGTGCGCGGTTTACGAGGGGATGGCTGGGTTGGAGCGCAAGTGACGTGTCATCCCGGCCGGAGCGCGACAGCGCGCCGAGCCGGGACCCCGGGGTACTTTCGGTCCGGGTCCCGGATATTCGCTGGCGCGAATTCCGGGATGACAGGCGCTACTCCGCAGCCTTCCGGCCGTGGGCGATGGCGGCGTTGACGGAGGTTTTCGGCCATCAGCACCATGGAGCGTCGGCCGAGGCTCGGGTCGAGCCAGTCCTTGCCGGCGTAGAGCAGCGTGCCGAAGTCGCCGACCTCCTCGCGGAAGGCCAGCAGCTCGTCGGCCACCTTCTGCGGCGAGCCCCAGATCGCAAGCTTGTCGATGACATAGTCGAGTGTGACGTCGGCGTCGGCGATCTCGCGCCGTTCCTTGAAGGCCTCGGCGCGGCCCGCCATCTTCAGTTTCGTCAGGAGATTGTTGTAGTAGAGACGATAGGGGCTGTTGGCCGCCATCACGTACTCGCGCGCCACTTTGTCGGTGTCGGCGACGAAGATGCTGCGGGCCACGCGCCAGTTGGCAGGGTCCGCCGGCCTTCCGCCTTTCTCGCAGCCTTCCACGTATTTCGGCCAGTGGCTCTTCACCCATGCCGGCATCAGAAAGTTCGCCGAGATCGGCTCCCAACCGCGCGCGGCGGCTTCGGTCACGCCCTTGGAGAACGGTGCCACCACCGTCACCACGATGGGGGGGTGCGGCTTTTGCAGGGGCTTTGCCAGGATGCCCTGACCTATGTCGGACACATGCGTTCGCTCGGTCGACACCGTCCAGTACTTGCCTTTGATGTTGTAGGGCGGCTCGCCGGCCCAGATCGCCAGCACCTGGTTAATTGCCTCGACGAACATCTCGTTGCGGTTGGCGTTAAGGTTGCCAAACACCTCGGCGTCCGACAGCAATCCGCCCGGCGAGATGCCAAAGATGAACCGCCCGTCCAGCAGATGGTCCAACAT
>VBAB01000056.1 GCA_005888525.1 Alphaproteobacteria bacterium | reverse complement strand
ATCCCCGGCGCGCGCTGGCGTCCCTGCCAGCCCCACCCACATGGCTAGGAGCCCGGATGCGACGTAACCGGCGACCATTCCTGCAGATAGGCGTCGCCAGGCGGGTCCTCCGGCGAGCTTTGTCCCAACGGTGCTCATGCCCTGCTGATCCCTCGGTTCCTCATCACTCCGGGAGAGGACGGCCCCGCGTCCCTCCGAGGGCACGCCGTGCTGCCCCTCGCGTCACGCGAGTGAAGCAAATGCCCCTGCAACAAGGCGTCCCCCGAAGCATCCCTGCAAGAAAGCGACGCCGATTTTTGAACACGGAACGGGTGTGGCCGTCAAAGACCTTGACGGCCGGGCAGGACAGCTAAAGCAACAGCGCGCCCGGAGTGTGGCAAAAAAGAAAAACGGGCCAACTTGCGGCCCGTTCTCCAACCTGCAGAAGCGCCATAACAGGGGCTAGCTCTGTTCCTTGGTCTCCGGCAGCTTGCTCACCTCGTCGGCTGTCATCCCGAGCTGGATGTTGTCACCGGCCTTGGTGAACCGGCCCTCTGGAACCGCGACCATCTTGCCGCCGAAGCCGAGAAATCCGCCGGTCTTGAAGTGGATGGCCTTGACCGAGCCGTCCGGCGCGGCGCTGACGCTCTGCACCGTTCCCATCTTGCTGCCGTCGGAAGAGAAAACCGCTAACCCGACCAGCGGGTTGACCTTGCCGGGGGCGGTGGCGGACTTGTCGGTGCGCCGGGGTGCCGTTGCTGGGCTCTCGGCGGGATTGGTCGGCCTGGTCATGGGTGCCGATGGCGTCGTCGGCCCGGCATCGGGCTTGGTGGCCTCAGGCGGGGATGCGCTAGGAGATGGCGGGGTGGGCGCTTGGGTTTGCGCGGAAGCGGCCAGCAGCGGCATCCCCGTGAGGACGACCACCGCCCCGACCAACCGAAACAGTTTGAGGTGGGGCATGTCTGGGACTCCTTGTTGTTGATACGCTGCTCGACAACGGCCGCAGGCGCATGAGGGTTCCAGGCAGGGGGCGCCAATTCCAGTCAGCAGCAACGGATATTGCGCCCAAACCAAGCTTTCGGAGCCCACGTACTTCCAACTGCTAATAAAGGAAATGCATACGGGACATTTATTCGCCGCAATTTGGCGCCGAGTCCGCCTTTTTCATCTGGTGAGCTTTCCGACTACTACATATTTCGACGGGCAGACTGCTATTCCACCGGCTTGCCCAGGCTCTAAAAAGATCCGGTCCGGAAGACTTGACATATAAAGATATCTTTATATGCTTCCGCGTCCTTTAAGGGAGACGTGGGTGCAATTGCCCGTACAGAGTTCTGTGGTTGCGCTGAAGGCCATCGCCGAGCCGACGCGGCTGCGCCTGGTCGTGCTGCTTGCGTCGGGAGAGCTCAACGTCAAGGACCTCACGGGCATCCTGGGGCAGAGCCAGCCTCGCATCAGCCGGCATCTGAAGCTGCTGGCGGAGGCTGGGTTGGTGGAGCGCGCACCGGAAGGCAGCTGGGTGTATTTCCGACTGGCCGACGGAGGCGAGAGCGGGGCGCTCGCCCGGTTGGTCCTCGAGGCTGTGGACCGCGCCGATCCGATCCTTGTCCGCGACCGGCGGCGCGCAGAGGCCCTGAGGGAGGAGCGCGAGAAGTCGGCTCGAGCCTACTTCCAGTCCCACGCCGGCGAATGGGACCGCATCCGCGCCCTGCATGTGGCCGAGGCGCACGTGGAAGCCGTCATCTCGGAGGCACTGGGCGCGGGCCCGTTCGATCTCTTCCTCGACCTCGGCACTGGAACGGGGCGCATGCTCGAGCTCTTCCGCGAGCGCTATCGCCGCGGCCTGGGCATCGACCTGAGCCCGGCCATGCTGGCCTACGCGCGCGCCAAGCTCGAAGGCATCGGGGCCGGGCGCGCCCACGTGCGGCAGGGCGACATCTACGATCTGCCGCTGGCCGACCAGACGGTAAGCGCCGCTGTGATGCACCAGGTGCTGCACTTCCTGAGCGACCCGCAGCGCGCCGTGCGCGAGGCGGCGCGCGTGCTGGCGCCGGCGGGACGCCTGCTCATCGTCGATTTTGCTCCCCACGAGCTCGAGTTCCTGCGCGAGCAGTTTGCGCACGAGCGCCTGGGCTTCTCGACCCAGCAGGTGGGGCAATGGCTGGCCGATTGCGGGCTCGAGCTGGTGGAGACGCGCGAGCTCGTCCCCGATCATGACGGGACGGCCAACCTCACGGTCTCTGTGTGGCTGGCGCGCCGTCCGCAGAACGCCGCGATGGCCTCGGACGGTGCGGAGCAGCGCAAGTTGGAGCGCACGACCTAGATGACCGACACGGGCTCAGAGCGCCGCAGCCGACTGGTCGGCGACGGCGACATCAATGTCTCCTTCGAGTTCTTCCCGCCCAAGACGGAGAAGATGGAGGAGACGCTGTGGAATGCGGTCCGGCGGCTCGAGCCGCTGCGGCCGCGCTTCGTATCGGTGACTTACGGCGCCGGTGGCTCCACGCGCGAGCGCACGCATGCAACGGTTGCCCGCCTCGTGCGCGAGACGTCGCTCGTCCCGGCTGCGCACCTCACCTGCGTGGAGGCGACCAAGGCCGATGTCGACGAGGTGGCGAAAAGCTACAGCCAGGCGGGCGTGCGCCATATCGTTGCCCTGCGCGGCGATCCGGCCTCGGGTGTCGGCACCAAGTACAGTCCGCATCCCGGCGGTTATCGCAACGCTGCCGATCTGGTGGCGGGGCTCAAGCAATCCGGCAACTTCGAGGTCTCGGTGGCGGGGTATCCGGAGCGGCACCCCGAGAGCGCATCGCTCGCCGAGGACCTCGACAACCTCAAGGCCAAGGTCGACGCCGGCGCCAGCCGCATCATCACCCAGTTCTTCTTCGACAACGCGCACTATCTGCGCTTTCTCGAGGCGGCCCGCGCGCGCGGCATCTGGGCGCCGATCGTGCCGGGCATCGTGCCGATCCACAACTTCAAGCAAGTTGCAGGCTTCGCGGGGCGCTGCGGGGCAACCATGCCGTCGTGGATGGCGCGCCGTTTCGACGGGCTCGACGCCGATCCGCAGACCACCCACCTGGTGGCGGCCGCCACCGCCGCCGAGCAGGTGATGGACCTCGTCGACCAGGGTATCCGCCAGTTCCATTTCTACACGCTGAACCGTGCCGACCTCGTCTACGCCATCTGCCACCTGCTGGGTCTGAGAGCGCTTGCGAGCAATGGGCCGGCGCTCGCCAAGGAGGCTATCAACGCATGACCCGAGAGCAACGCATCGCCGCGCTGAAGGCGGCTGCCGCCGAGCGCATCCTGATCATCGACGGCGCCATGGGCACGATGATCCAGCGCTACAAGTTCGACGAGGCGACCTTCCGCGGCAAGCGCTTTGCCGCCCACCCAAAACCCGTGCAAGGCAACAACGACCTTCTCGTGCTCACCAAGCCCGAGGCGATCGCCGAGATCCATGCCGGCTACCTTGCAGCGGGCGCCGACATCATCTCCAGCAACACCTTCAATTGCCAGCGCATCTCACTGGCCGACTACGGCATGGAGCAGCTGGCCTACGAGATGAACCTGGCCGCCGCGAAGCTCGCCCGCGACGCCGCCGACGCGGCAATGCGCAAGTCGCCGGAGAGGCCCCGGTTCGTAGCGGGGGCACTCGGTCCCACCAACCGCACGGCTTCCATCTCTCCCGACGTCAACAATCCAGGCTTCCGCAACATCGCCTTCGACGAGCTGGTGGAGGCTTATACCGAGCAGGCCCGCGGGCTGATCGAGGGCGGCGTCGACCTGTTGCTGATCGAGACCGTGTTCGACACGCTCAATGCCAAGGCGGCAGGGTTCGCGGTGTTCCAGGTGTTCGACGAGCTGGGCGTGGAGCTGCCGCTGATCGTCTCCGGCACCATCACCGACCGCTCCGGGCGCACGCTGTCGGGGCAGACGCCGGAGGCCTTCTTCTTCTCCATCCGACATCTCAAGCCCTTTGCGGTGGGCCTCAATTGCGCGCTGGGGGCCGAGCTGATGCGGCCCTATCTGGCTGAGATCGCCGCCGTCGCCGACACGCTCGTCATCGCCTATCCGAACGCGGGGTTGCCGAACGCCATGGGCGAGTACGACGAGGGCCCGCACGACATGGCCTGCCAGATCGAGCCGTGGGCCAAGGACGGGCTGTTGAATATCGTCGGTGGCTGCTGCGGCTCGACGCCCGAGCACATCGCCGAGATCAAAGGCCATGTCGAGAAGTATCCGCCGCGCAAGCCGGTGAAGATGCAGCGCCGAATGCGCCTCTCCGGCCTCGAGCCCTTTGTGCATGGGTGAGCGCTCTACGGAGAAAGACGATGGGTAAGACAGTCGAGATCGAAGATATCCCGGTTGCGGAAGTGATGGAGACCACAGGCGCGGCCAGCGAGCGTGAGGCGATCGAGCGTATCCTGGCGGCCTACGTGGCCCAGCATCGCACGGCGAGCACGCGCGAGAACATGTTCGATCTTGTCGGCGAAGTTCGTCTCAGAGACGACTACGACTACAAGGCCATGCGAGCTGGCAATCCGTTGGCGCACGGGTGAACACGTTCGTGTCCGATCAACGCGACAGATTGAACGCAGCCGGGCTGCCACGGAGTCGACCCGTCCCCTCTCCCCTTGGGGAGAGGGCTAGGGTGAGGGGGCCTTCACTTCCATCCATAGAAGCTTCGTTCAGAGAACCGCCACCCAAGCTCGCGCACGTAGCCAGAGGACTGCGGCGCCGCCAGACGAACAGCGAGGCACGCCTGTGGTCGAAGCTGCGCAATCGGCAGCTGGACGGGCTCAAGTTCCGCCGACAGGTTCCGCGCGGGCGTTACATCGCCGACTTCCTCTGCGACGAGGCGATGCTGATCCTGGAGATCGACGGCTCGCGGCACGCCGACACGGTCGAAGCTGACGCGGCCCGAACGTCTTATCTGCAGAGCCTGGGTTACGAAGTGCTGAGGCTGATGAATTGGGACGTGATGCAGAACACGGATCGCGTTCTCGATCACATTCAGGCGCTAGCAGCAGAACGCAAAAAGGCCCCCTCATCCGCCCCTTCGGGGCACCTTCTCCCCAAGGGGAGAAGGGCCGCTGTGGCTCGTGGTTATCGTGGAGGATCCGAGTGACCACTGACAACAGCGCGGCGACGGCGTTCATCAATATTGGGGAGCGGACGAACGTCACGGGGTCGGCGAAGTTTCGCAAGCTGATCGAGGCGGGGGACTATCAGGCGGCGCTGGCGGTGGCGCGTTCGCAAGTGGAGAACGGGGCGCAGGTCCTCGACGTCAACATGGACGAGGGGTTGCTCGACTCGGAAAAGGCGATGGTGACGTTCTTGAACCTCATCGCGTCGGAGCCGGACATCGCCCGCGTGCCCCTCATGATCGACTCGTCCAAGTGGTCGGTGATCGAGGCGGGTCTCAAGTGCGTGCAGGGCAAGGCCATCGTCAACTCCATCAGCATGAAGGAGGGCGAGGCGGCGTTCCTCGAGCACGCCCGCAAAGTGCTGCGCTACGGCGCCGCCGTTGTCGTGATGGCGTTCGACGAGCAGGGCCAGGCCGACACCATCGAGCGCAAGGTTTCGATCTGCGAGCGGGCCTACGAGCTGCTGACGGAGAAGATCGGCTTTCCGCCCGAGGACATCATCTTCGACCCCAACATCTTCGCTGTCGCCACCGGCATCGAGGAGCACAATGGCTATGGGCTAGCCTTCATCGAGGCGACGCGGCAGATCAAGCAGCACCTGCCTTACGTGCACGTCTCCGGCGGCGTCTCGAATTTGTCGTTTTCGTTCCGCGGCAACGAGGGCGTGCGCCAGGCCATGCATTCGGTGTTCCTCTACCACGCCATCCGCGCCGGCCTCGACATGGCGATCGTCAATGCCGGGCAGATCACCATCTACGACGACATCGAGCCCGAGCTGCGCGAGTTGTGCGAAGACGTGATCCTCAACCGGCGCGCCGATGCCACGGACCGGCTGCTGGAGGTGGCTGGCCGCTACAAGGGCGAGACGGCGAAGGCCAAGGAGAAGGACCTCGCCTGGCGCGACGCGCCCGTGCAGGAGCGGCTCACGCACGCTCTGGTACACGGCATCAACGAGTACATCGAGGCCGACACCGAAGCGGCGCGGCGCGAGGTCGACAAGCCGATCGAGGTGATCGAGGGGCCGCTGATGGCCGGCATGAACGTGGTCGGCGATCTGTTCGGGGCGGGCAAGATGTTCCTGCCGCAGGTGGTGAAGTCCGCCCGCGTGATGAAGCAGGCGGTGGCCTACCTGCAGCCCTTCCTGGAGGCGGAGAAGAAGGCCTCGGGCCTGGACCAGAAGCCGGCAGCCGGCAAGGTTGTCATGGCGACGGTGAAGGGCGACGTGCACGACATCGGCAAGAACATCGTCGGCGTCGTGCTCCAGTGCAACAACTACCAGGTGATCGACCTGGGCGTGATGGTGCCGGCACAGAAGATCCTGGAGACGGCCAAGAGGGAGAACGCCGACATCATCGGCCTGTCGGGGCTGATCACGCCCTCGCTCGACGAGATGTGCCACGTGGCGGCCGAGATGGAGCGCGAGGGTTTCGTGGTGCCACTGCTGATCGGCGGCGCAACCACGAGCCGCGTGCACACGGCGGTGAAGATCACGCCCCACTACGTGCGCGGCCAGGCCATCTACGTCACGGACGCGAGCCGGGCGGTCGGCGTGGTGTCTAGCCTGATGTCGCAGACCGATCGCGGCTCCTACGTGGAGAACGTGCGCAAGGAGTACGTGAAGATCCGCG
>VBAB01000055.1 GCA_005888525.1 Alphaproteobacteria bacterium | reverse complement strand
CACGCCTCCCGTGAGCGGTCGCGGCACACCGGTGGTGCCGGGGAAGGTGATGGGCAGGCCTTCGAGCGATCGCACCGCCAGATAGGCCCAGGCTTCCGCCTCCACCGCATCGCCATCCATGCCCGCCGCTTCGGCCGGAGCCACCGCGGCGTCGACGAGGCCGGCGATCATGGCCATCAGCGTCTTGTTGCGCCGGCCGCCGCCGGAGATGACCCACAGCTGCGGCTGCTCGGGGAAATGCGCGCGCGCGCCGGCGATGCTGGCCGCCGTGAAGGCCGTCAGCGTTGCCGCGCCGTCCTCGGGTGAGAGGCGATCGACAAGCTCCAGCGGGAAGGCATTGCGGTCGAGCGACTTCGGCGGCGGGGAGCCGAAATAGGAATGCCGCAGATATTGCGTGACGTAGTCGTCGTGCACGTGCCCTTTGGCCGCCAAGGCCCCGTCCTCGTCGCGCGGCAGTCTGCAGCGCTGCTGCATCCAGTCGTCGATCATGGCGTTGCCCGGACCGGTATCGAACGCCAGCAGCTCGCCGGCGCGCCCGATCCAGGTGACGTTCGCAACCCCGCCGATGTTGAGGACGGCGATTGGCCGTTGCGGCAGCCTGGTCGCGAGCGCGCGATGGTAGACGGGAGCCAGGGGGGCTCCTTGTCCGCCGGCGGCGCAGTCCGCCGCCCGCAGGTCGTAGACCACGTCGATGCCGATGCGGCGCGCCAGAAGGGCGCCATCGCCGAGCTGGGCCGTCACGCGCTGCTCGGGCGCATGCCAGACGGTGTGGCCGTGAAAGCCGACCACATCGATGTCGGCCGGCTGCAGGCCCTGTTGCGCCAGGAACTGCCCGACCGCGGCGGCGTGACGCTCGGTCAGCTCGCGCTCTACCTCGGCAAGGCAGCCGGGGCGATCCGCGCGGTCGGCCAGATTGCGGGCATCGACGATGGCGCGCCTCAACGCGGACCTGAAGCTCTCGTCGTAGGTCACGGTCAGAGCGGGGCCGCGCGTCAGGCTATCCTCCCCGTCCGTCTCGACCAGCGCCACGTCGATGCCGTCCATGGACGTGCCGCTCATCAGGCCGATCGCGCGCATCGTCTTGCCCATGGGCGCCTTCCTGTGCAACTTGCCGACGATTCTCGACCCTAGCTCCGGAGGCCGCGCCCTACAAACGGCGCGACAGCGGCCATGGCAAGATACAAGTCTGATTTCCTCAACACCCTCGACGAGCGCGGGTTCATCCACCAGTGCTCGGATTTCGCCGGCCTCGACGCGCTGGCGGTCAAGGGTGAGGCGATCGGCTACATCGGCTTCGATTGCACGGCGCCGTCGTTCCATGTCGGCAACATGATCGTGCTCATGATGCTGCATTGGCTGCAGCAGACCGGCAACAAGCCGATCGTGCTCATGGGCGGCGGCACCACGCGGGTCGGCGACCCCTCGGGCAAGGACGAGACGCGCAAGATTCTGCCCATCGAGCAGATCGAGGCCAACAAGGCCAGCATGCAGCGGGCCTGCGCCAAGCTGATGGCGTTCGGCGCCGGCCGGACCGACGCCATCATGCTGGACAACGCCGAGTGGCTGACCAAGCTCAACTACATCGAGATGCTGCGCGACGTCGGCCGCCACTTCTCGGTGAACCGGATGCTGGCTCTCGATTCCGTCAAGAGCCGGCTCGAGCGCGACCAGGAGATGAGCTTCATCGAGTTCAACTACCAGGTGCTGCAGGCCTACGACTTCACCGTGCTGGCGCGGACGCAGGGCTGCAACCTGCAGATGGGCGCCTCCGACCAGTGGGGCAACATCGTCACCGGCATCGATCTCGGCCGGCGCATGGGTACGCACCAGCTCTACGCGCTGACCACGCCGCTACTGACGACATCCTCGGGCGCCAAGATGGGCAAGAGCGTCGCCGGCGCGGTTTGGCTCAACGAGGACATGCTGGGCGCCTATGACTTCTGGCAGTACTGGCGCAATACCGAGGACGCGGACGTGGGGCGCTTTTTGAGGCTCTTCACCACGCTGCCGATGACGGAGATCGCCAGGCTCGCTGGCTTGCAGGGTGCCGAAGTCAACGAGGCCAAGAAGGTGCTGGCCACCGAGGTCACGGCCATGCTGCACGGCCGCGCCAAGGCGGAGGCGGCGGCCCGGACGGCTCAGGAGACCTTCGAGCAGGGCACGCTGGCGCAAGGGCTGCCGACCGTTGAGATTGCGGCGACCGAGCTAGCGGCGGGGCTGGGCGTGCTGACGGCATTCGTCCGCGCAGGACTCGCCAAGTCGAACGGCGAGGCACGGCGGCAGATCGCCGGCGGCGGCCTGCGCGTCAATGACGCCGCGGTGTCAGATGACGCTGCGAAGCTCGCGCCTGGGGACGTCCGCGACGGCGTCGTCAAGCTCTCGCTGGGCCGCAAGCGCCACGTGCTGCTGAAGCCCGTATGATGGAGCTATGGGGTCAGACCCTCCTGCTCCGCCGACAAACGTGGAAGGGTCGCCCTCGCAGGGTCTGACCCCGCACGCACCGGCTCGGTTAAGGATTGATAAATTAACGTTGCGGTAAGATCGCGGGCGCACCGGGGAAATGTGTGCAAACCCAGCTATCCGAGAGGGATCCTACATGAAAACGACCTTGAGCCTGGCCGCCCTTGCCCTTGCCGCAGCTCTATTGGCCCTTCCGACCGCACCGCAAGCCGGAGCCATGAAGCTCGACGGCCTGCACCAGACCTCGCCGGTGCACGCCATCGCCATGACCAAGAAGAAAAAGAAGGTGACCAAGCGCAAAACCAAGAAGCACTACGCCAAGCGCCACCACGGCAAGAAGAAGGTCGTAGTGCGCAAGAAGCGCAAGCCCGCCCCCAAGTCCTGACCCGGCTTTCGCGGTTAAGTTGATTTGGGCGTCGGATTTCACGATCCGGCGCCCTATCTTGTCTGTGCGCCACGAACACGATTGCGTGTGCGGCGTTGAGCCGGCGCCGGTCCGCCCCAACGTTTGGCGAATGGCAGCCGCCACAGATAATTCTCGTGCCTCGCCGAAAACTCGCACGCGCAGGCGCGGCGCAGCGACACTCGATGCCCGGCTCGATCTGGCGCTGGCGCACACATTCCCCGCCAGCGATCCTGTCGCGGTCGGTCATCCCACCGGCACCGAGCCACCGTCGCGGCCAGTCGACCGTTGGCCGCCCATCATCGACGGTTGAGGAGCCATCGGGTTAGACCCTCATGCTCCGTCGGTGGTCGAGGATGGCGGGCGCGCGCAGGGTCTGAGCCCGTAGTTCGCCCTCAAATATCCAAATCCTTGGCGAAGGCGGCGTGCTCCTGGATGAAGCGGAAACGGGCCTCGGGCTTGGAGCCCATCAGCGCGTTGACCGCCTCCGTGACGGCCGCCTTTTCATCGGCGATGGCCGAGACCTGCAGCAGCGTGCGCTTGCCAGCATCCATGGTGGTCTCTTTCAGCTGGGCGGCATTCATCTCGCCCAGACCCTTGAAGCGGCTGATCTCGACCTTGGCGTTGGCGGGGAACTCGCGCTTGATCAGCTCGTCCTTGTGCTTGTCGTCGCGCGCGTAGACCGACTTGGCCCCGTGGGCCAGCTTGTAGAGCGGCGGCATCGCCAGGAAGAGATGGCCCTGCTCGATCAGCTCGGGCATCTCCTGGAAGAAGAACGTGATCAGCAGCGAGGCGATGTGGGCGCCGTCGACGTCGGCATCCGTCATGACGATCACGCGCTCGTAGCGCAAATCCTCGTCGCGGTAGCGCGTGCCGGTGCCGACCCCCAGCGCCTGGATCAGGTCAGACAGCAGCTGGTTCTGCGAGAGCTTCTGGGAGGAGGCGTTGGCGACGTTGAGAATCTTGCCGCGCAGCGGGAGCACGGCCTGGCGCTCGCGGTCCCGCGCCTGCTTGGCCGAGCCGCCGGCCGAGTCGCCCTCGACGATGAAGATCTCGGTGCCGATCTTGGAGTTGAGGCTGCAGTCGGCGAGCTTGCCAGGCAGCCGCAGCTTGCGCGTGGCGGTCTGCCGGCCGATCTCCTTCTCGCGCTTGCGCTTGAGCCGCTCCTCGGCCTGGTCGACGGCCCAGTCGAGCAGCTTGGTCGCCTGCTGGGGGCTGTCCACCAGCCAGTGGTCGAAGGCATCGCGCACGGTGCCCTCGACGATGCGGGTGGCTTCCTGGGTGGCGAGCTTGTCCTTGGTCTGGCCCTGGAACTCGGGCTCGCGGATGAAGACCGAGAGCATGGCGGCCGCCGTGCCCAGCACGTCGTCGGCGGTGATGTTGACGGCGCGCTTGTTGGCGACGCGCTCGCCGAAGTCGCGCAGCGCCTTGCCGAGCGCGGAACGGAAGCCGTTCTCGTGCGTGCCGCCCTCGGCGGTGGGGATGGTGTTGCAGTAGGAGTTGAGGAAGCCGTCCTCGTCGGCGACCCAGCACACCGCCCACTCGACAGAGCCGTGCCCACCCTCGCGCTCGACGCGGCCGGCGAAGATGTCCTTGGTGACGCGGGTCTGGCCCTCGATGGTGGCTTCCAGATACTCCTTCAAGCCGCCCGGGAAATGGAAGGTCGCTTCTACAGGCGTGTCGTCGGTGATCAGCGACTTGGGGCAGAACCAGCGGATCTCGACGCCACCGAACAGGTAGGCCTTGGAGCGTGCCATGCGGAAGAGGCGCTGCGGCTTGAAGGTGGCGCCCTTGCCGAAGATCTTCTCGTCCGGCTTGAAGCGCACCTTGGTGCCGCGGCGATTCTTGACGGAGCCGAGGCTCTTGAGCTTGCCCAGCGGCGCGCCGCGGGCGAACTCCATGGCGTAGAGCTGCTGGCCGCGCGCGACCTCCACCTCCAACTTCTCGGACAGCGCGTTGACGACGGAGACGCCGACGCCGTGCAGGCCGCCCGAGGTGTTGTAGACCTTGCTGTCGAACTTGCCGCCCGAGTGCAGCGTGGTCATGATCACTTCGAGGGCGGATTTGCTTTTGAACTTGGGATGGGCATCGACGGGAATGCCGCGGCCGTTGTCCGTCACGCAGAGGAAGCCGCTTTCCTCTAGGCGCACCTCGATCCAGGTGGCGTGGCCCGCCACGGCCTCGTCCATGGCGTTGTCGATCACCTCGGCGAACAGGTGATGCAGGGCCTTCTCGTCCGTGCCGCCGACATACATGCCGGGCCGACGCCGGACGGGCTCGAGGCCTTCCAGCACTTCGATGTCGGCGGCCGTGTAGCTCTCGGAGCTGTCGGCTGGCTTGCGCACGGCACGAGCCACTTTCGCTTTCGCCTCCTTCATCTCTTGCAGGGCTTCTTCCTGCACGCTTTCGGCTTCGGGAGGAGCAGCGCGAGCGGCCCGCGCCGCCTCCTGCAGCGACTCCAGCTTGGTCACGGCCTCCTCGGGCTTGCGGCGCTTGGAATCGTCCGATTTGCCGAAAAGGTCGCGCAAGGCACCCAAACGAAAGGCTGGCATGGGTTTCTAGCCCGTTGCTGACGTAGCCGGAAATGTTGCGGAACGCCACACACGCAACGGCGGGACTTGCCAAGTTGGCGAATCCCGTTGGTTTACGGATGGGCTCCCGTCGCACGGCGGGCCGCCGATGGCAAGGGTGCCGCGGCAACACCCTTGGTCCCCTCTCCCCATTCTTCTTCAGAATGGGGAGAGGGTTAGGGTGAGGGGCGGCCATAAGCGCCGGAGCAAGCTTCTGCCCCTCACCCCGACCCTCTCCCCGCGTAAGAGCGGGGAGAGGGAGAGGCGGCAAGAATCGCGGCAGCGCGAAAATGCATTAGACTTCGGCCATCAGAGAATCGCTGATGCCGGTCGAGCTTGTGGAGATCGGAGCATGTCGGGACAAGGGCGCCCAGTCGATGCGGCCTCTGAGTCGCCGGCGCTGCCGTCGCGGGATGAGATTGCCGGCTCGTTCCTGGCGGACGAGGGCGAGGTCGTCTCGGGCCTCGCCGGGCACGCTACGGCCACGGACGAGGAGCGTCCGCGCATCGCCGACCTGGCGGCCGGGCTGGTGCGGGCGGCGCGGGCCAACCGCCACCAGCACGGCGGCGTCGACGCCTTCATGCACGAGTACGGGCTCACCTCGGAAGAGGGCGTGATCCTGATGTGCCTTGCGGAAGCACTCCTGCGCATTCCCGACAAGGACACCGCCGACGCGCTGATCGCCGAGAAGATCGGGGAGGGGCGCTGGGAGAAGCATCTGGGCGCCTCCGACAGCCTGTTCGTCAACGCCTCCACCTTCGGCCTGATGCTGACGGGACGCATCGTCAGGCTCGCCGAGGACAAGGGCGCGGGGCCCGCCGGCATGCTGAAGCGGCTGGTTGCCCGCTCCGGCGAGCCGTTCATCCGCCAGGCCGTGCGCCAGGCCATGAAGAT
>VBAB01000054.1 GCA_005888525.1 Alphaproteobacteria bacterium | reverse complement strand
GGCAAGGCAATCTACGACGTCGGCAAGCAGGATGCATTGCGCCGGGTCCAAGAGGCGCGCCTGGCCGGGGTCAAGATGATCGATATCGGTTGCATGCAGATCAACCACCATTTCCACGCGCGAAGCTTCTCGTCGGTCGAAGACATGCTCGATCCATCGAAAAACGTCGATTACGCGGCGCGCTTCCTGCAGGAGCTGAAGGTGCGGGAAGGCAGCTGGACGATGGCAGTGGCGCGCTATCACGCAGGGCCCGACAACGACCCTGCGCAGAAGAGATACGTGTGCCGGGTGATCGCCAATCTGGTCGCGTCGGGTTTTGGCGCCTGGACTGAGGACGCGCGCGCGTTTTGCCAACCGTGACTGTGCCGAGTGCCATCCGCGGAAGCGGCGGCGCGCGTCCGACCTAGCCTAAAGGCAACCTCCACTGGAGCTGAGACATGGCCAATACGGGACTGCTTGGACCTTACCGGCTGACGTTCGATGCGATCGACGCAGCCGTGACGCAAACGTCACCGGGCGTATTTGCACTGGGGCATGCCGACCCGGGCGGGCGGTTCTGCGTCAACCACGTCGGCCGGTCCGACGCCGATATAAAAATCAAGCTGCGCGATTTCATCGGCTCCGACAGCTTGTTCAAGTACGGCTATTTCCCCTCCTCGGAGGCGGCATTCCAAAAAGAATGCGCGCTTTTTCACGACGTCAGGCCGCCACGCAATCTGGTTCATCCCGGGCGACCCAAGGGAACTAGTTGGGAATGCCCACACTGCCGGATTTTCGCGTGACTGGATTGAGGAGATCGATGATGTCGTTCAATGCCGCCTGATAGCCGTGATGCCAGTAGGCGCGCTCGGGTGACGCGATCTCCAAGTGCTTCTGGTCGGAGGCGGCGTGCGGCGCCTCGTCCTCCAGCCACTCGCGAATGCCGTCCCGGCGACGCTCGAGAAGCGCGATCTTGTCTCGCATGTCGATTCCCCCGCTGACGCCGAAACGAGCCTCACTCCCGCGCTTTGTATCCGAGACTTATTGGGTTAGCTCCAACCGCGGTGGCCGCATTCTCCTAAAATTGTAAATGATGGCTCGCGGCGGCCCGCGACGGTCCGTCGCTCTGCTGCAACGAGGCTTCCGACCAAGTGCATCTCGAGCGCGATTATCGCAGCATGCCGGGCTGCCAAGGGCTGCGCCACCGCCGGCTGATCTTCCATTGCCACGGCATTTACGTTCCGTTAGCCACGAACCGATGCAATTCTCAACAAAGGCAAGCCTCGATGTCGACATGGCATCGGCATTGCGGTTGCCCGCAATGACGGAGAAGCTTCCCGCGAGCCGCTGGGGAAGGCCAATCATGTGCTTTCTCTCCGCAGGGGAGAAGGACGCGGAAGCTTTGTATTCCTTTTGCGCCGGGCAACGAACGAAAAAATCCGATCTGGGATACCCGCCAACCGATGCGGCGATGGGCGGCTTCCGCCGGCGTGTAACCTGATGCAAAAGCTGGATAAACGACAGGCGACGCACGAAACGCGTCTCAGTATGCTCGCCCGATTGCCGCAAGACAGATAATATCGATGCGCGAGGCCGCTCGCATAGGCGCCGGGTCTCGGCTGTCCACCCCCTTGCTGCGACAATCAATCCGTTGCAATATATTATAAGATGACCCATTCGCCATTGACCGAAACTGAAAAACCATATGGAGACCTGGCATGGCACGATCTAGCGATCTCGAGAAGATGACCTATGCGCAATTGACGGAGATGGAAGCCAAGATCGAGCGAATCAAGCTCGAAAAGCAGAATTCCGAGCGGGCGGCCGTGCGCAAACAACTGATGGACATGGCCAAGGAGCACGGTTTCGACATCCGCGAGTTGATGGACGGCCGCAAGAAGGGCAAGGGGACCGTGGCCGCTAAATACCGCGATCCCAAGAATCCGGAAAATACCTGGACCGGCCGGGGCCGCATGCCGCGCTGGATGGTGGCCGCCACCAGGGGCGGAAAGGCCAGCAAAGATGATTTCCTGATCAAATAAGAGCGCGCTCGATTTTTGCCGGTCAGGACGGGCGGGTTTCCCGCCCGTTTTTGATGGAAGCCCCAGTGCTTCCATCAGGAACGATGTCGCTCCAGGGCGCTCACCGTTGATCCCGCAAGCTCAGAATGTAGGCGATGAGGTCGTCCATGTCGTTGGGCTCGATAATCAGGTTCGGCATGGTCGGATGGCTCGTACGCGACCACACGGTGAGCGCGGTGACGGACATGCCGGGCGTATTGGCGATCTTCTTGAACGTGGGCGCGCGGCTGTTCGGTGAGACCCCCTCGCTCCGCAGCACGTTGTGACAAGAAGCGCAAACCTTGCGCGCGTAGCTCAGTCCCTTGCCGGCATCGCCGATGTCCTGCTCGTCGGAGATCGGCGTTGCGACCCTGACGCGGGTGGCCCAAGTTGCTGGTCTCAGGCTGTTGATGTAGGCGACGACGGTATCGACCTGCGGGCCGGTAAGGGCAAACTTGGGCATCTCGTCGTGAGGCGCGGCGATCCCGCGCGACAGCGGCTCGCGTAGAGCCAGGCTCGGGTGGCGCTCGTGAAGACTTCGGAACTCCGGGGCCTTCTTGTTCGGGCTCGCGCCTTTACCGCCGACCGCGTGACAACCGCTGCAATTCTGCTCGACGAGCGCCTTGCCCTCTTGCACGCGCTTTTCGGTCTCTGCAAGCAACGCCGCCGGAATTCCCAGTCGGGCGAGGCCATCCCTGGCGCCGACAAGCGAGGGATCGAGCAGGAGCGCCGACTGGAAATCGGCCATCGCATCCTGCTTGCGGCCCTGCGCCTCGTAGACGTAGCCGCGGTTGTTGTAGGCGAGCGCGTAGACGGGATTGAGCGTGATAGCCGCGGTGTAATCGTCGATCGCGCGCGCCAGGTCTCCGGACCTGCGGTGGGCGAGGCCGCGCCGATTGAAGGCGCTTGGGCTGTTTGGATTGAGCCGGATCGCCTCCGTGAAGTCGGCGACCGCCGCCGCCAGATCGCCCTTGACGAAGCGCGCGTGCCCCCGTCCGACATAGAGAGACGCCGATGTCGGCGTCAGGCGAAGGGCTGCGTCGTAGTCGTCAATCGCTGCAGCGACATTGCGAAGCGCCAACTGCGCCCGCGCGCGGCCGGCATGCCCCGAGGCGTCGTTGGGGCGAAGACGAATCGCCTCATTGAAGTCGGCCACGGCTTGCGCGCTGGCCCCAGCATCGGCCCGCGCGTTGCCACGATTTCGGTAGGCGAGCGCCTTCTCGTCGGGGCCGTATGAGGGTGCGGCGATGATATCGGAGCACGCGCGCAGTCTAACGTCGGCGTTCCGCCCCTGGCTGCAATCGGCAAGCGTATCTGCGACGGCCCCGCTCGCCGCCGCGCTGACGACAAGGCACGCAAGCCCAATTCTTTTCATCATCCTTGCCCCCTTGGAAATTGTCGTCCCTCGCCGTGGAAGCGAGAGCCACGTGAGACACTGGTGGTACCTGGGGCATGCGATCGCATTGATGGAAATCAATGGGAGGTCTGCAGGCCGAGCACCAAGGACCCGATGGCGTCGGTCCGGTGGCCATCATCGCGCAACGCATGACGTGAGAATTCTGCGCCGACCTGGCCTAGGCCCTGTGCACGAATTTTTCACCGAGATAGGCGCGGATCACCTCGCGGTCGCCGCGGATCTCGGCGGGTGTACCGCCGGCGATGACGCGGCCCTGGTTCAGGCAGACGATGCGATCGGAGACGCCCATCACCATCTTCATGTCGTGCTCGACCAGCAGCACGGTGATGCCCTCTGTCCGGATCCGCGACAGCAGCTTCATGAAGCTCTCCGTCTCGACCGGGTTCATGCCGGACACGGGCTCATCGAGCAGCAACAGTTTCGGCCGCGCCGCCAGCGCGATGGCAACCTCGAGCAGGCGCAGCTCACCGTAGGGCAGGGAGGCGGCGAGGTCCTGTCCACGCGCCTCCAGCCCGACAAAACGCAGAATTTCGGCGGCTTCGCGCGCCAACTCGGCCTCCTCGCGCGCCACCGAAGGCAGCCCGGCGAGGATGGCGAGCGGGCGCTGACGCGAGCGCAGGTGCAGGCCGATCGCCACGTTGTCGTGCACGGTCTGGCTGGCGAATACACTGGTCTTCTGGAACGTGCGCACCACGCCGAGCGCGGCAATCGCGTTGGGCTCGAGGCCGGTGAGCCGGGTGCCGCGATAGCGGATCTCTCCGCCGGCGGGCTCGATGTATCCGGTGATCGCATTGAATGCGGTGGTCTTGCCGGCGCCGTTGGGTCCGATCAGCGAGAGCACCTCGCCCGCGCGCACCTCGAAGGAGACGTTGTCGACGGCGGTGAGGCCGCCGAAGCGGATCGTCAGCCCTTCGACAGTCAGCTCGGCGGCGGTGCCCACGCTCATGGCGCGGCTTCCGCGGCCGGCCGGCTTGCCTGTGCGGACCCGGCAGCACCCGCGCGTCCGCGCCACCAGCGGCGCACGGCCGGCACGATCCCCTCGGGCAGGAGATAGACGACCAGGATCATGAGCACCCCGTAGATCATCCACTGCACCTCGGGCTTGATGGCCGCCGCACGCAACACCTCTGGCAGCAGGCCAAAGATCAGGCCGCCAACGATGGGGCCGGCGAGCGTGCCCTTGCCGCCGCTGATCACCATGATCACCATGGTCACCGTATAGATGAAGAGAAACACGTCCGGGTCGACGATGCGCACGTAGTGGGCGTAAAGCGCGCCGGCGGCGCCGGCCATCCCGGCAGAGATCATGGTCGCCAGCACCAGATACTGGGTCACGTCCACGCCGACCGAGGTGGCGAGCGGCTCGTTCTCCCTGAGCGCGATCATGGCTCGGCCGGCGCGCGAGTGCACCAGGCGCCGGATCAGCACGTAGGACAGCACCGCGACGGCGAGCACGAGGTAGTAGTTGGCGGGCTTGCGCAGGAAGTGCAGCTCGAACAGGCCGGGAATGCCGAGCCGCAGCGCCGGAATGTTGTTGAGCGCCATGGGCCCCTGCGTCAGCTCCACCCAGTTGAGCGCCACCAGCCGAACCACCTCGGCGAAGCTCACCGAGACGATGACGAAATAGGCCCCGCGCACCTTGAACGAGATCTTGCCGATCACCCAACCGCTGGCACCCGCGAGCACGATGCCGCAGAGCATGCCGAGCCAAACCGGCTTGGGTTCCAGGCTCACCAGCCAATCGGGGAGCAGGTGCACCTCGAACCCCAGCGATACCAGGCTCGAGACGTAGGCGCCGATGCCGAAGAAGGCGACATGGCCGAGGCTCAGCTGCCCCGTATAGCCGAGCAGCAGGTTCAGGCTCATGGCGGCGATGATGAAGATGCCGGTCATGATGAGCACGTGCAGGGCGTACAGGTCCGCGAGCCACAGCGGGACGGACGCGAGGAAGACGAGCCAGGCAA
>VBAB01000053.1 GCA_005888525.1 Alphaproteobacteria bacterium | reverse complement strand
CCTCCTCGGTCTCGCCGGGCTCGGCATACTTGCCGTAGTGCGGACAATCGGTGTGGAGGATGCGCGCCATCGGCAGGTCGAAGTCGGCGTGGAAGACCGACAGCCCCGACAGGCTGGCGGAGGCAATGGTGGTGCCGTGGTAGGCCCGCTGGCGCGAGATGATCTTCTTCTTCCTCGGCCGCCCGATCGCGTTGTTGTAGTACCAAGCAATCTTGATCTGCGTGTCGTTGGCCTCCGAGCCCGAGTTGGTGAAGAAGACCTTGGAGGTCGGGGCCGGGGACATCGCCTTGATCTTCTCGGCCAGTGCGATGGCCGGCTCGTGGCTGCGGCCGCCGAACAGGTGCGAGAACGAAAGACGCTCCATCTGCTCGCGCGCGGCCTCGACCAGCTCGGCGTTGCCGTAGCCGAGCCCCGTGCACCACAGGCCCGCTAGGCCCTCGATGTAGCGCTTGCCGGCGGTGTCGTAGACGTAGATACCCTCGCCGCGCTCCAGCACCAGCGGACCCAGGCTGCGGTGCGCCAGCAGGTTGGTGGTCGGGTGCAGCAGCGTTTCCACGTCGCGGGCGGCGAAATTCGAGAGAGGACGCATTTGGGCTCCACCGGTTGAACGCATTTGCCTGTATCCTAGGCGCTGAAGCCGGTTTCGGGAACTGCGCGCGGGACGGGAGCCATGGGGTCAGATCCTTATGCTGCGCCGGGCAGCCGAGGAGGCGTCGCGTGCATAGGGTCTGACCCCTTCGCGCCGACGGCAAACACTGGTAAGAGCGATGGCGCTGGAATTATGCTGAGATCATGATCGATCGATCGACGGTGATAGTGGCGCCGCTGGCGCGCTGGTCGAGCCGAATCGCCGTCTTTTCGGCGAGCCTCCTCATTGTCGCCGTGGCCCTGCACCGGTTGACCTCGTTCCCGACCCAGGTCGCCGTCAACCTGTTTGCCGTCGGGGCGGGCGCGGCGGGCCTGGCGATGCTGGTCGCGCTCGTCGCTCTCGTGCAGATCTGGCGGCGTGGGCTCGCCGGGGCCGGCAGGGCCGCCTTCGGCATCCTGTTGCCCATGCTGCTGCTGGCCTGGCCCCTCACGTACGTGCCGGCCTTCCTCAAGCTGCCGAAGATCAATGACGTGACCACCGACGTGACCGCCCCACCCCGCTTCGTCACCCTCGCCAAGCTGCGCACGGGCGAGGCCAACCCGGCTGCCTATCCCGGAGCGCGCTTCGCCAACGAGCAACAGAAGGCCTATCCGGACCTGCGCACCTTCGTCGTCGACCGCGGGGTGGAGGAGGCCTTCGAGCTGGTCGAGGAGGTGGCGCGCAAGCTCAAGTGGAAGGTGGCCGCCGCCGAGCCCCCCGTCGGCAAGTCGGCCAAGGCCGGCTTGCTCGAGGCGACCGACCAGACGATGGTGGTGGGCTTCACCGACGACATCATCGTGCGCGTGGAGGGCAATGCCACCCGCTCGCGCATCGACGTGCGCTCGGCCTCTCGCTATGGCCAGGCGGACCTGGGGCAGAACGCGACGCGCGTGCGCCGTTTTCTCGCCGAGATGCAATCCCGTGTCGACGGCACGTTCGCCACCACAGCGGCTGGCCGGCGCGCGTTGCGCACGACGCGGGCCGGCGCCCTGGTCAAGAAATTGAAAGGGCGCGATCAACAGAAAGCGGAGAGCCGCAATAAACGAGACCGCGTTCAATCAAGTGCTCAACGTGGGCGAGGACAGAAAGAGACGCTGCGTTGAGGAGCTTCGGGTCCAGGTCCTTGTAGACGATCGGTACGATCGTGCGCACGGTGTCGTTGCCCCCGCGAATGCACTCGAGAATGGACTGCTCGCGCATGCGCCGGTGCAGCAGGTAGGCCTTGACCAGGCGCTGCGGCTCCCCGACCTGCCCACCGTGGCCCGGAAAATACAGCTCGTCGCTGCGCTCCGTCAGCCGCTGCAGCGAGCGGATATAGGCGCCCATGCTGCCTTCCGGCGGCGCCACGACGCTCGTGTTCCAGCCCATTACGTGGTCGCCGGAGAAGAGGATTTTCGTGCCCTCGAGGGCGAAGCACAGATGATCCGGAGCGTGCCCTGGCGTGTGCAGGGCCGTGAGCGCCCATCCGTCCCCCTCCAGCCGCTGTCCGTCCGCGAGAGGCACGTCGGGGATGAAGTCCTGCTCGACATACTCCCCGCCCGAGGGGCTGGTGCGCTTGGTGCCGCGGTTGGCGACGCGGCGCCCGAAGCCCACGGTCTTCGCCCCCGCTGTCGCCGCGAGCAGGGCGGGCATGCCGTCGGTGTGATCGCGGTGGGTGTGGGTGATGACGACGTGGCTGATCCGCCGCGGGCCCACGGTGCGCAGGATGGCCTCCAGATGCGCCGGGTCGTCCGGGCCCGGATCGATGAGGGCGAGGGAGCGGGTGCCGACCAGATAGGTGTTGGTTCCTTTGAACGTGAAGTGGTTGGGGTTGTTGGCGACGATGCGCACCACGCCGGGGGCCAGCTCGCGCGGCTCGCCGTAGGCGAAGATCATCGTCTTCTTGAAGGGCAGTTCTTCCGCCATGGGGTTCCCGTTGCTCGACGGTGAGGCTTGATAGGGGCGAATGGCACGTAAATCGGCAGGTTGCAAGCAGGCTGGCGAAAACTCAGCCGCTCGGCATTCGTCGGGGCAGACTGCGCGCACACTGCCGTGGTTCGACCCCCCGGAACGAGTCCGGAGGCAGGCAAGCCCACCGCTGGGTTGGAGGAGGCCTTGCCGCGCATGCCGCCCTCGTCCTGAGCCTGCATGCCCTCGGACTTGTCACGAGGGTCGAAGGACGGCCGCACTTCGCGTTGCCGTGGTTCGACAAGCTCACCACTGGGTTGCAGTACCCAGTCCGCGAGCGCGGCGAGAGCGGGCTCACGCGAGCTGCTAGCCACGCCCACCTATTTCGTCGTGGTGGTGGGCTTCTTGGCCGTCGCCGTAGCCGGCGGGGTGGCGGGCTTCGAAGCCATCACCGGGGTTCCCGTGCCGCCGGCCAGCACCGAGCGGCAGTCCGCCGGCAGCTGATCGAGCGTGATGGCGCGCTTGGGCGGCGCCGGCTTGGCAACCGTGTCCGGAGGCGTTTCCGATTTCGGCTTCGGCTTGACCAGCGCCAGCCAGTTGGTGAGCTCCTTGCCGCAGCCGTCGTTGTTCGGCAGCGGCTGCTGGTGCTCGCAGTTGGTGCTGCCCTCGGGGCAGGCAATGCGCACGTGGAAATGGTAGTAGTGGCCCCAGTATGCCTGCATCTTATGCAACCAGGTGCGGTCTGCGTCGTTGGCGGTTGCCTCGCACAGCGCCTTCTTGATGGCGGGGTGCACGAAGATACGCTCCACGCTGGCGTAGGAGGCGGCGCGCTTCAGCAGGCGAACGTGCGCGTCGGTCCACATCTTGGGATCGACGGACACCCCGTCGGGCGCCAGCATGGACGTGGCCGAGAGATCCTCCCGCTCCTGCTCGGTCAGACGCCGGTCCGGCATGGGGGTGAGCCAGATGTCGGCGTCGAGCCCGACCTGGTGGCTGGCATGACCCGTCAGCATCGGTCCGCCGCGGGGCTGGGAGATGTCGCCGACCAGAAGGCCAGGCCAGGCGTCGTGCGCGCGCGCCTCGACCGCCAGCTTCTCCACCAGCGCCACGAGCTTTGGGTGGCCCCAATTGCGGTTGCGCGAGAGGCGCATGGCCTGCCACGCCGGACCGTCGACGGGCAGCGCCGCGGCGCCTGCAAGACATCCCTTGGCATAGAAGCCGATGGCTCGTGCCGCCATGGGCGCCGGGGTCTTGGCCGCGCCGAACAGCTCCTTGGCTGGCGGCCCTGAGGGCTTGACCACTTTTTTCTTGACCGGCTTCTTGCCCGTCTTGGCGGCCACAACGGTCGGTGCGACGCCTTCCTGGGCTACGAGCACGGCCGGGACGCCCGCTGCCAGAGCGAGCGCACACGAGAGGCTGGTTAGACGCATCCCTCCCTCCGCTTATCGGCTCAGTATTGCGCTTCCCATTCGGCGTAATCCGGCGACGGCGAGTATATGCAGGCAGGGCGGGCGGGACAGCTTTTTTTCCGGCCAGCCTGACCTCAGCCGTGCCGGGCCTTGATGGCGGAGAACGTGGCTCCGGCTGCCAGCAGGAGCGAGGCGATCACGTTCCAGCCGGCGAAAGAGAGCCCGAGAAAATGCCAAGGGGCTTCGTCGCAGCGGATCACGCGTGTCGTCGCAAGGTCCTTGAAGAGACCCCCGGCGCTGGTGCTGAGCGGCGCCGCAGTGCCGGCGCAGGTGTCGGGGCCTGGCCAGAATTTCCACTCCACGCCGGTGTGGTAGGCGCCGAGCACGGCATTGGCGAGAAAGATGAGCGCGACCGCGAGGAAGACCGCCGCCGCCGTTCTCGTGTGCCCGGCGGACAACAGTACGAGAGCAAAAAAGAGCGCGGGCACACCCGCGTAGTAGGCGTAGCGCTGTTGCAGGCAGAGCGGGCAAGGCACGTACCCGCCGAAGTGCTCGAAGGCCAGCGCAGTCAGGATCACCGCGGCGGCCGCGAAAAGGACGAGCGCGCCGATGCGGTAAGCGGATCCTCTTTCGGGGTAGGCGGCCAGGAGCATCCGTATCCTCGGGCTCATCGCGACGGCGAAGCCAAATCATGTGCAGGCGGTCAGCATACCCGATCCGGCAAATGATCTGACCGCAAAGTACAGGCCGATCAAGACCAGCGCCGCGATGCCCGCGATCAGGCCGAGCCGCCTCTCGATGAAGGCTTTGATCGGCACGCCGTAGCTGCGCAGCGCCCACGCCAGAACATAGAACCGCGCGCCGCGCGCAACGAGGCAGGAGACGATGAAAAAGGTGATTCCGACATCCACGACGCCCGACAGGATGGTCACCACCTTGATGGGCGGCAGGTGCGACAACCCCGAGGTGACCAGTAGCAGCATGGTGGTCTCACGCCCAGCGCAGGCCCTGAGCCGCTCGAACTCTGCGAGCTTGCCGTAGAACTGGAGCACCGGCTTGGCCACGGCGTCGTAGGCAAAGGCGCCGAGCATGTACCCGGCAATGCCCCCCAACGTGGAAGCGAGCGTCGCGATCAGGGCGTAGCGATAGGCGCGCTCCGGGCGCGAGAGCGCCATCGGCAGGAACAGCACGTCCGCAGGTACGAGGAAGAACGAGCTCTCGACGAAGGCAATGACCGCCAGCCAGACTTGCGCGGTCTTGCGCGCGGCAAGCGACAGCGTCCAGTCGTAAAGGCGTCGAATCATGCGGCGTGCCTAGCCCGCGAGGTGCGCGCTGTCGAGCGACACGTCGTCATGGGGAGGCTTGGAGGCCTACCCCCTCACACCAGCCCGAGCGCCAGCTGCACCGGCCGGAACGAGCGGCGGTGGTGGGGCGTGACGCCGTGCCTGGCGATCGCCTCGTGGTGCTCGCGTGTGCCGTATCCCTTGTGGCGATCGAAGCCGTAGTGGGGATAGTCGCGGGCGAGCTCGGCCATCATGGCGTCGCGCACCACCTTGGCGACGATGGAGGCGGCGGCGATCGACAGGCACTTGGCGTCGCCCTGCACGATGGCGCGGGTGGAGCATTCGACGTTGGGCACCTTGTTGCCGTCGACGAGCACGAGCCGGGGGCGGCAATCGAGCCGCGCCACCGCCTGCGCCATGGCCCAGAGCGAGGCGTTGAGGATGTTGTCGCTGTCGATGCGATCGACGCCGGCAACGCCGATGCCGACCTGCGCGGTGGCGACGATCGCTTGGTAGACCGACTGGCGCGACTTGGCGTCGAGCGCCTTGCTGTCGGCAATGCCATCGGAGATGAAAGCGGGGTCCAGGACCACCGCCGCGGCGACCACCGGTCCGGCCAGCGGACCGCGACCAGCCTCGTCCACGCCGGCGATGGGGCCGCCGTTGAGCTCGAGCTCGATTGCCTCCAGCTCGAAGGTCGCTTTCATGGCGCGAATCACCCCCCTCTCCGGGGAGCTTCGCGTTATCGGCTGCCGCTGTCAAAGAAGCGGCAGCTGTCCTCCTTTCATGACGGGGCGCTGGAATAGATCCATACGCAACTTACAGTTCCGCTCGTTGAGCCCCAGGCGCTTCACCGCCAGGCGGAACCGCAAGCCGATCTGCTCCGCATAGGGGCCGCGACCGCGCTGGCGCACGCCCCATTCGGGCGTGTAGTCCTTGCCGCCGTGCATCGAGCGCAAAAGGTTGATGGCGTGCGCCGCGCGATGCGGAAACTCGGTCTGCAGCCACTCGCGGAACAGCTCCTTGATCTCAAGCGGCAGGCGCAGCAGCACGTATCCGGCCTCGCTGGCCCCGGCCTCGCATGCAGCCGCCAGGATGCGCTCGATCTCGCTGTCGTTGATGGCCGGGACGATCGGCGCGACCATGACCGCGCCCGGCACGCCGGCGGCGCTGAG
>VBAB01000052.1 GCA_005888525.1 Alphaproteobacteria bacterium | reverse complement strand
TGGTCACCGAGATGGCCACCTTGGCGAGCCCGCGACCCGCCATTCGCGCGAGGACATCGATGTCGCGCATGACCAGCGCCGACTTGGTGACGATGCCGACGGGATGACCTGTCCGCTCGAGCACCTCCAGCACGGCGCGGGTGATGCGATGCTCGCGCTCGATGGGCTGGTAGGGATCGGTGACGGCGCCGAGCGCAATGTACTTCGGGACGTAACGCGGGCGGCTGAGCTCGCGCTCGAGCAGCTCGGCGGCGTTGACCTTGGCGTAGAGCTTGGTCTCGAAGTCGAGCCCCGCCGAATGCCCGAGATAGCAATGCGTGGGTCGGGCATAGCAATAGACGCAGCCGTGCTCG
>VBAB01000952.1 GCA_005888525.1 Alphaproteobacteria bacterium | reverse complement strand
ATGCTCGACATGCCGCCGAGCTTCTCCATCTGCTTGAGCTGATCGGACAGGTCCTCCAAATCGAACTCGCCCTTGCGCATCTTCTGCGCGATGGCCTGCGCCTTCTCCATGTCGATGGTCTGCGCGGCCTTCTCGACCAGGCTCACCACGTCGCCCATGCCGAGGATGCGGCCGGCGATGCGCTCGGGGTGGAAGTCCTCCAGCGCGTCCCACTTCTCGCCGACACCCAGCAGCTTGATGGGCTTGCCCGTCACCGCGCGCATGGAGAGCGCGGCGCCGCCGCGGCCGTCGCCGTCGACGCGCGTCAGGACGATGCCGCTGATGCCGACGCGCTCGTTGAAGCTCTTGGCCAGCTTCACCGCGTCCTGGCCGGTCAGGCTGTCGGCGACGAGCAGGGTCTCGTGCGGATGGGCGATGTCGCGCACATCCACCGTCTCCTGCATCAAGGCTTCGTCGATGTGCATGCGCCCCGCCGTGTCGAGCAGCACCACGTCGTAGCCGCCGAGCCGGGCCGCATCGAGCGCGCGCCGCGTGATCTGCTGCGGCGTCTGCCCGGCCACGATCGCCAGCGTGTCGACCTTGGTCTGCTCGCCCAGCACGCGCAGCTGCTCCTGCGCCGCCGGCCGGCGCACGTCGAGCGAGGCCATCAGCACTTTCTTCCTGTCGCGGTTGGCGAGCCGATAGCCGATCTTGGCGCAGGTCGTGGTCTTGCCCGAGCCCTGCAGGCCGACCAGCAGGATGGGGACGGGCGGCTGCGCCGCGAGATCGATCGGTTGAGCGTCCGAGCCCAGCATGGCGACCAGCTCGTCGTGCACGATCTTGACCACCATCTGGCCCGGCGTGACCGACTTGATCACGTTCTGGCCCACGGCTTTCTCCTTCACCTTGTCGGTGAAGTCGCGCACCACCTCGAGGGCCACGTCGGCCTCGAGCAGCGCGCGGCGCACCTCACGCATGGCCTCCGACACGTCACTGTCGGTCAGCGACCCGCGCCGCGTGAGCTTGTCGAGGATGCCGGACAGGCGATCTGACAGGGATTCGAACATCGAACGGGTTCCCACGTGCGCGACGCGCACGACACCAAACACCAATCGCGCCCGCGAGCGCGACGCGCCGGCGGGCGTTGACCCCCCTGCCTCCCGGTTTCCCCAAACGGATCCCATGTGCAGGGCGGCGGCTCGTCTTCACGGGCCGTCGGAATGGCCCGCAAGGTGTTCGAGCGGGCAGCGAATGTCAACGAAAAAGGCCGCTGTACCTGTAGGAGCTGGCGGAGCAAGCGGCCTGCTCGAGCCCGGCTAGTCGATTGCACGCGCCATGTTTGCAGCGTAATGCAAATGTGTTACACTGCCACCGCAAGTGGATCCGAAACACCATGCGAAAGAACGCCTACATCAACGCTCGCGTCGATAAGGACCTGAAGGCAAAGGCCGAGAAGGTCTTGCGCCGTATCGGCGTCTCGACGACCGAGGTCGTCACCATGCTCCTGCACCAGATCGTCTTGCGCAAGGGCGTGCCCTTCGACGTGCGCATTCCCAACGACGAGACGCGTCGCGCCATGGCCGACCTCGATCAGGGAGGCGGCGAAAGGTTCGACGGCACGGCGGAGG
>VBAB01000951.1 GCA_005888525.1 Alphaproteobacteria bacterium | reverse complement strand
CATAGGCGACAGGACAAGGCGGTCCCGGTTCCGTAGGTTCAAATCGGGGGCCCGCTACAGCCGCCATCGGCATCATGATCCGGTCCCATTCAGAATATCGGCGTAGCACCGTGCCTTCCGGTTGGTGCTGAAGGCGGCTGATGTTCATGGGCGGGGCTAGCAGGCGGCGTGCATGGGACGCAAGAGACACTGGCTCAACAAGGCGCGGGACTATTTCGAAAGCAGGCCTGGAAGGCTTGCAGCGTGCCCGCCGGACATTGCCGCGGCACATTCCCCTGCACCCGGGCCTGTGGAACCGACTGTTCCACACTCTGCAGTGTCCTCTGGCATTATCCCTGAACTGGCTGCGGAATGCACAACGGAAAGGGCACCCGAAGTCACTGCAGACGTCACGACCGAAGTGACCTCTGACGTGAAAGGCGAAGTCATGGAAGGCAGGATCGTTGTCGAGCGCTGGTGCGACCCCAAGGCGCTGCCTCGGCATCAAAACTACAACGGCGATACGGTTCGAGTGTGGGCCGCCGACCGCCCGCCGCCGCGCAGGCAGCCAACTGCCGAGGAGCACGCAGGCGAATTGCTGGCCTGCCTTCAGCGACAACCATGGCTAGTTGGGCACTGGATCATTCCAATTGATCTTGAGTTCGTAATCTACCCTCGTTTCTGTGCCAACATCGGCTGGATGCCCCGGCCATGGCTCGGCCGCAAGGGTGTCGCTAGCCACCTCAAGCGGCTGACGAAAGCCTCGTTATCGTCGCGTTGAGATCGGTGGCACCGTGCACAATCTCATGGCGTACCTCATCCTCCCCCACAACAGCCAGCAACGGTTTCGCGGTTAGCTAAGAGACGGAAGCACAGCGGGTAGTCCTACTGCGTCATAAGGCACGCCGGGTGTTTCGGGTGAAGCTACGTGCGCAGCATGGGCATCTGGGCAGCGTTCGAGCGATGGCGACGACCAGTCTGCGATGCAGGGTGGCAATCGAGTTGGGCACGTGACGTTGGGGCCGGATCGGGGGCGCCGCGGGGTCGGTAACCGTCGGGTAGCGCAGTTTTCGTGAGGCTCCTGGAGGAACGAGTTCCTGAGGGGGGAATCGTCTCCCTCTCGGAGACCAGGAATCCATAGGCGGCGATGCACAACGTGCCGTGATGGTGGAAGCCTGGCCATCCGCGTCCTTCGTAGTGCCCAAGCCCGATCTCCTGCTTGAGATCCTGGTAGTCGCGCTCGATGCGCCAGCGCATCTTGGCGATGTCGACGAGCCGGCGGAAGGACGTGCTCTTGGGCAGCGTTGCGAGCCAGTATTTCGTGGGCTCTTCCTCGCCTTCGGGCCATTCGACCAGCAGCGTCTCCTCCGCTCGCTCTTTGGCGCGCCGGATCGGCGAAGTGCGCACGCGCACGCGGGCAAAGCGCGATGCGAGCCGCTCGTTCGTGCCTTCGCGCCACGTGACCGTGCGCCAGGCTCCCTTGGGCAAGCCGAGCGCCAGCTCCTTGGCGCTCACGCGCGGCCCAGGCTTGCCGCTCTCGGTCACCGCTTGCACCTTGATCGTCGGCACGATGCCGGCCACGTAACTGAGCGCCAGCGCGCTCACGCCGCCCCGCAAAGCGCTGTTGGAGCCGTAGCTCGCATCCATCAGCACGACGCCGCGCGCCACGCCCGCCGCACACGCTGCGCGAACCTGATCGAGCGCGATCTCTGGCTTGGTCTGGAACGAGATCTCCTCAGGAATACGCGCCTTCTTGCGACGCGCGGCATCCCCGACCCATGCTTCTGGCAAATACAGCCGGTAGGCGATCGGCAGGCTGGCATGATGATTGGCGATCGACAGCGTCACCACCACCTGGCAGTTGGCCTGCTTGCCGAGCTGGCCGCAATACTGATGATGAACGCCGACCGAGTGGCGGCCCTGCTTGGGAAACGACGTGTCGTCGATGATCCAGGCCTCGATCGGACCGTGCCGCTCGATCTGTGGCAATACCATCTCCTGCACCTTGGCCAACACGAGCTCGTCCGACCATGCGGCATTGGCGACAAAATGCAGAAGCTTCTGGTGCTGCGCCGAGACGCCGGCGGGCGCCGTCACCGCCGCCATCGGCTCCACGCTCCTGCGTCCCTCGGCCGCCAACAACCCGGTGCAGTAGCCCTTCAACGGCGCCGCCCGATCCGCATGCCCGATCACACTCGTCAAGCCATCCAAATACTTGACGAACCGAGCTTCACTCTCCTCCCAAGCCTGCCGACCCATCTCAGCCCTCCGTCAACTGAAGTGAGCCTCAGCAACTACTTGATTCTCATCCCATTTAATTGCGACCTTGTGACTCAGTAAGACTAATCCAACCTACGTTCTCAGCCACTCGCGAATTGCACAGCGCCGATGGCCATCGTGACGGCGGCCTGCGTCGGGTCGATGACCGGGACGCCGAGCGCCGCCTCCAGCGGCTGGCGATGGCGGGCCATGCCGGCGCAGCCCATGACGATGACGTCGGCGCCGTCCTTGTCGCGCAGCTCCTTGCCCACCTCGATCATGCGGTCGAGCGTCTTCTCGCCGGCGGCCGTCTCGGCGACGCTCATGTCGAGCGGACGCTCGCCGGCGAAGCGGGTGAGCAGCCCCATCTGGCGCATGTAGCGCAGGTGGCGGCGGATCGAGCGCTGGCCGATGGCGATGACGCCGAACCGCTCGCCGCGGGCCAGCGCCGTCAGCACGCCCGCCTCGTTGATGCCGAACACGGGACGCGCCGTGGCCTCCCGGCAGACGGCGAGGCCCGGATCGGAGTAGCAGGCGATCACAAAGGCGTCGGCGTCGTTGCTCTCCGCCACCAGCCGGCGCAGCGGCAAGGTGACGCTCTCGACGTGCTCCTGCGTCTCGACGCCGTAGGGACCCTCCTTCAGCGTCACGCAGTCGATTTCCGGCCCATCCTCGAAGGCGATGGGCTCGAGGGCGTCGGCGAGGCCCTTGGTCACCACTTCATTCGAGTTCGGGTTCACCACCAAGATGCGGCGGCGGGAGCGCGAAGCCATGCTGGCGTCCTCCTCGATTTGGCGCCATTGTTGCGAGATGCGCGCGCGCCGTCCAGCGCAAAGCCGAGGGCCAGCCAGAAGAGGTGTCAGATGTCACAAGCCGCGTTCGATT
>VBAB01000950.1 GCA_005888525.1 Alphaproteobacteria bacterium | reverse complement strand
GTGGCAGGCCTTCGATGCGGTAGCAAGGAGGACGGCGGCCTGCACGACGGCCACACTTGCGCGTTCGTTGCCGGTCCTCGTCGAGCGCGACAGCGACCACCCAGTGCAGAAAGATCCCGATGCCTCAGTGCTCGCGCACGATGCGCAAGAGCTCGGCCGGGACCAGCACCTGGGGAGTGCGAACAGCCGTGTCGTCTCTCGCACGCAATACGGCTGTCGCCTATCGCGCCCTACTGCTTCGTCACCTTGCCGCCGTCGATCTTGACGAGGTAAACGGCAGGCACTTGATGAAGGCGATGTCGCCGTTGATGCCCTTCACCTTGACGCCCCAGAGCGCCGTGGTGATGGCCTCGGAATCGGCCTTGCCGGCGGCCTTGATGCCCTCGACGATGACGTGGATGCCGTCCCAGCCGCGGAAGCCTTCGGTGAGCCCGCCGACCGGGTATTTCTTCTCGTTCCATGCAGCCACGAATTTGTTGGCGACGTCCGGGTTTTTCACAGCATCCGTGAACCACGGCGTGAAGAAGACCAGATGCAGCGAGCCGTTCGCCGCCTCGCCCGCCTGCTGGATCAGCTGTTCGGGCGAGTTCGAGCCGCCAGTGGTGATGATGCGCGCGCCGAGCTGCTGGTCCTTGGCCTGCTTGAGGATGAGCGTGATCTGCTCGACGGCGGTCGTCACAAAGACAGTGTCGCCGCCCGACGCCTTGATCTTGGCGAGCTGCGCCGAGAAATCGGTGGCTTTCGGGTCCATCGTCTCCCTGACACCGACCTGCACGCCCTGGGCCGTTGCGGCTTCTGAGAACTCCTTGGCCGCGCCCAGGCCGAAATCGTTGTTGGTCGAAAGGAAGTCCGCCTTCTTGATGCCCAGCGACTTGAAGAGCGGCGTGAAGGCCTTCGCCTCCATCTCCGAGGTCGGACTGATGCGGAAGATGTAGGGGTTGCCCGAGGTGGTGATCTTGCCGGACGAGGACGTCTCGACCACCATCGGTACCTTGTACTCCTCGAGCTTGGGCATGATGGCGAGCGTCAGGCCCGAGCCCCAGGCGCCCAGCATCACAGGCACCTTGTCCTTGACGATCAACTTCTCGGCGGTTGCTGCAGCCTCCGTCGGGTTCGACTTGTTGTCCTCGACGATGAGCTCGATCTTCTTGCCGAGCACGCCGCCCGCCGTGTTGATCGCCTCCTCGGCGAGCTTGGCGCCCTGGGCGACGTAGTTGCCCGAGGCGGCAAAGGCGCCGGTCAGCGGCTGGGTCACGCCGATCTTGATGGTGTCTTGCGCCGAGGCGGCTCCGTCGAGGAGCAGCGCGCCGAGAGCTGTGCCTGCGGCGGCGAGCGCAAATCTGAGGGCAGTGGCTTTCATACGCATCTCCCGTTGCTACGACGTCCCGTATTGCCTGGAAGCTCCTCCCTCGAGGTCGGATGGCCGGCTTGCGCCAAGGTTGGTAACACCATCGCACCTCGAGGATAGGAGGGTGGCCCGACACTGACAAGTTCCTGCAGCGCAAGACCGATGCCACAATCTCCGCCCTCGTCCTGAGCCTGTCGAAGGACGGCCGCGCACGCCAGCGTGGTTCGACAAGCTCACCACGGTGCTGCGGCACGTGGCCTGTCGCGCCCATGCACGTCCATCACGCCATCTTTTTCCTCAGCCGCGGGATGATCTCCTTGGCCACAGCCTCGACCTGCTCGTTTTCATAGCGGTAGGGCACAAAGATTATGCGATCGATGCCGGTGGCCAGGTGCGGCTCCAGCTGCTCCACGCATTCCTCCACCGTGCCCATGATGGCGCTCTCCATGGTCGATTCCGACCACGAAGCGTAGTCCCATTCGGTCTGCAGCCACTGCTTCATCGGCGCCTCGATCTTGGACCGCGCTCCGATGCAGATGGGCAGCTGGTTGGTGGAGATCAGCGCATCGGGATCGCGCCCGGCCTCCTCGGCGAAGCCCCGGATCTTGGCCCATGCGCGCGCGAAGCTCTCCGCCGTGTAGTAGTAGGTGAGCCACCCGTCGCCCTTGGTGGCCGCGCGCTTCAAGACCGCGTCGACGTAGCCGCCGATCAGGATCGGCGGGCGCGGCTTCTGCACGGGCTTGGGATAGAGCACCGCCCCGCGCAGCTTGTAGGGCGGGTAGTCGCCGTCGACCTTCGGCTCCGTCCAGAGCCGATTGATGACCTCCAGGCTCTGCTCCATGATCTTGCCGCGCTGGTGGAAGTCGACTCCCATGGAGTCGAACTCGCGCTTGTACCAGCCAACCGCCGCGCCGACGATCAGCCGGCCGTTGGAGATGTGGTCGATGGTGGCGAGCTCCTTCGCCAGGATGACCGGATTGCGCATCGGCAGCACCAGGATGCCGGTGCCGATCTTGATCTTGGAGGTGCGGGCCGCTACCGCCGTCAGGATCGCCAGCGACTCGTGGATGGGGAAGTTCGGCTCGACGCCGAGCAGGATGTGGTCCCACGCCCACAGCGACTCGTAACCCAGCTCCT
>VBAB01000949.1 GCA_005888525.1 Alphaproteobacteria bacterium | reverse complement strand
CTGCTTCTCGGCGAGCGGCGTCATGCCGGGCTCGGTGACGATGTAGTTCTCGAAGTAGAGCACGCGCTCCAGGTCCTTGAGCGTCATATCGAGCAGCAGGCCGATGCGGGAGGGCAGCGACTTCAGGAACCAAATGTGGGCGACCGGGGCGGCGAGCTGGATGTGGCCCATCCGCTCGCGCCGCACCTTGGCCAGCGTCACCTCGACGCCGCACTTCTCGCAGATCAGGCCCTTGTATTTCATGCGCTTGTACTTGCCGGGTCCGAAGATGCGGGCGCAGAAGAGGCCATCGCGCTCCGGCTTGAAGGTGCGGTAGTTGATCGTCTCCGGCTTCTTGATCTCGCCGAACGACCAGGAAGCGATGTCGTCAGGGCTGGCGATCGAGATGCGAATCTGGTCGAAGGCCGGCGCCTGCACCTGCTGCTTGAAAAGGTTGGTGATCTCGTTCATCGGCTCTCTCTTTCTGGAAGGAACGCGGGTGGCCCTCTGCGTCCCTTCGATTGCATCGCTCGTCATCCCCTCCCCCCACACGGATGGGGAGAGGGCGAATGTCACTCGGCTGCCGCCGGCGGAAGCCGCGGCCGCTCCACGGCCGGCTCCTTCGCCGCCTCCTCGGCCGCCGTCGCTGCCTCCGAGTTGACCAGCTCGACGTTGAGGCCCAGCGCACGCATCTCCTTCACGAGCACGTTGAAGCTCTCGGGAATACCGGCCTCGAATGCGTCGTCACCGCGCACGATCGCCTCGTAGACCTTCGTGCGGCCGGCCACGTCGTCGGATTTGACGGTCAGCATCTCCTGCAGCGTGTAGGCGGCGCCGTAGGCTTCGAGCGCCCACACCTCCATCTCGCCGAAGCGCTGTCCGCCGAACTGGGCCTTGCCTCCCAGCGGCTGCTGCGTGACCAGGCTGTAGGGACCGATCGAGCGGGCGTGGATCTTGTCGTCGACGAGGTGGTGCAGCTTCAAGAGGTACTTGTAGCCCACCGTCACCTTGCGATCGAACGGCTCGCCCGTGCGCCCGTCGTAGAGCGTCACCTGGCCCGAGGTGTCGAAGCCCGCTCGCTCCAGCAGCTTGACGATGTCGGGCTCGCGCGCGCCGTCGAACACCGGCGTCGCCACGGGCACGCCGTCGGTCAGCTTCTCGCTCAGCGCCACCAGGTCGGCATCCTTCATCCGGTTGATGCCGGCATCCTTGACGCCATCCTTGCCGTAAATGTCGGCCACCGTATCACGCAACGCCTTGGCATGACCGTCCTCGTGGAACTTGTGCAAGGCCTCGTCGATGATGCGGCCCAGGCCACGGCAGGCCCAGCCCAGATGCGTCTCGAGGATCTGCCCGACGTTCATGCGGCTCGGCACGCCCAGCGGATTGAGCACGACGTCGACGTGCGTGCCGTCTTCCAGGTAGGGCATGTCCTCGACGGGTACGATCATCGACACCACGCCCTTGTTGCCGTGGCGGCCGGCCATCTTGTCGCCCGGCTGGATCTTGCGCTTCACGGCCACGAAAACCTTGACCATCTTCATGACGCCGGGGGGCAGCTCGTCACCGCGCTGGAGCTTGTCGACCTTGTCGACAAAGCGCCGCTCGAGGCTCTTCTTGGCGTCCTCGTACTGCTTGCCGATGGCTTCCACCTCGGCCATGGCCGCCTCGTCGGCGAGCCCGATCTCCCACCACTGGCTGCGCGGCAGCTCGCCCAGCACTTCCTCGTTGAGGATCGTGCCTTTGCGGGCGTTCTTGGGGCCCCGCGCCGCCTCCTTGCCCATGAGCGCCGACTTCAGGCGCGCATAAACGTTGCGGTCGAGGAT
>VBAB01000948.1 GCA_005888525.1 Alphaproteobacteria bacterium | reverse complement strand
ATCCAATGGAAGTTCCGCGACGAGGTGCGCCCGCGCTTCGGCGTCATGCGCGGCCGCGAGTTCCTCATGAAGGACGCCTATTCCTTCGACGTGAGCGTGGAGGCCGCGCGGCGCTCCTACAACAAGATGTTCGTCGCCTATTTGCGCACGTTTGCCCGCATGGGGCTCAAGTCCATCCCCATGGCCGCCGATACGGGGCCCATCGGCGGGGATCTCAGTCACGAGTTCATCATCCTGGCCGAGACCGGCGAGAGCCAAGTCTATTGCCACGCCGATCTGGTCGAGACCCGCACGCCGCCGGCCGACGTGGACTTCGGCCAGAACCTCGACCCTCTCATCCAGCAGTGGACCCGCCACTATGCGGCAACCGACGAGAAGCACGATGCCGCCCGCTTCGAGAGAGAGGTTCCGGCCGACAAGCGCGTTTCCGCCCGCGGCATCGAGGTCGGCCATATTTTCTTCTTCGGCACCAAGTATTCCGAGCCCATGGGCGCGCGCGTGCAGGGGCCGGATGGGACCATGATCGCGGTGCAGATGGGCTCCTACGGCGTCGGCGTGTCGCGGCTGGCGGGCGCCATCATCGAGGCGAGCCACGATCAGGCGGGTATCGTCTGGCCGGTGCCGGTTGCCCCGTTCGAGGTCGGCCTCATCAATCTCAAGGCGGGCGACAAGGACACCGACAGTGCCTGCCTCGATCTCTACGCCAAGCTCGAGCGCGCCGGGGTCTCGGTGCTCTACGACGACACGGAGGAGCGGGCCGGCGCCAAGTTCGCGACCATGGACCTGATCGGCCTGCCGTTCCAGGTCATCGTCGGGCCCAAGGGCCTGAAGAGCGGCGAGGTCGAGGTCAAGGAGCGCAAGTCGGGCGAGCGCATGAGCATGGCGCCCGATGCGGCAGTGAAGCGCGTGAGCGAGCTCGTGAGCGCACGCCGCATCCTGGCGTGAGCGGGACGCTCGGCAGGGCAGGACAGAGGAGGGTTCTCGCCGCATGGCTACGCTGGCGACCGACACCAGGCCGTTTGCGCCCTTCGAATGGATGCTGGCGCTGCGCTATCTGCGGGCGCGCCGCAGCGAGGGCTTCATCTCGGTGCTGGCCGGATTCTCGTTTCTCGGCATCCTGCTCGGCGTCTTCACGCTGATCACCGTGATGGCGGTCATGAACGGATTTCGCAAGGAGCTGTTCAGCAAGAGATTTCGACAACTACGATGAGGCCGCCCAGCGGCTGGTGACCATCCCGGGCGTCAGGCAGGTGATGCCGCTCGTCGAGGGCCAGGCGATGGCCTCCATGCCGCATCTGGCCGTCGCCGGCCTCGTGCGCGGCATGCGCGAGGAGGACGTGAAGTCGCTCAGGCTCGTTGCCGGCAATATCCGGTTCGGCAGCCTCGACGGCTTCGATCGCCAGGAAGGCGTCGTCATCGGCACGCGGCTTGCCAATTCGTTGCGCGTCAATGCGGGCGACATGGTTACGCTGATAACCCCACGGGGGCCGACGACGCCCTTCGGCACGGCGCCGCGCATCAAACGCTACAAGGTGACTGCCGTGTTCGAGATGGGCATGTCCGAGTACGACCGCACCATGATCTTCATGCCGCTGGTGGAGGCGCAGCGCTACTTCAGCAAGGGCGACGCGGTCGACGTGCTCGAGGTCATCGTCGAGGACCCGGAAAGGGTTTCCGAGCAGGTGGCCGCCATGAAGCAGGCAGGAATCCCGTCGCTGCATTTCGCGGATTGGCGCCAGCGCAACGAGAGCTTCTTCACCGTGCTGGAGGTCGAGCGCAACATGATGTTCATCATTCTTTCGGTGATCGTCGTGGTGGCCGCCTTCAACATCATCTCGGGCCTCATCATGCTGGTGAAGGACAAGGGTCGCGAGATCGGCATCCTGCGCACCATGGGGGCCAGCAAGGGGGCCATCATGCGCGTGTTCCTCATCACCGGGGCGAGCATCGGGGTGGTCGGCACGCTGGCGGGCGCAGCTCTCGGCGTGCTCTTCTGCTGGAAGATCGACGAGGTGCGCCAGTTCGTGGCCTGGCTCACCAACACCAACCTGTTCAATCCCGAGATCTACTATCTGACGCGGCTGCCCGCCGATATCAATGCGCACACCACCGGCGTCATCGTCATCATGGCCCTGGTGCTGTCGGTGCTGGCGACCCTCTATCCCTCCTGGCGCGCCTCGCGCCTCGATCCGGTCGAAGCGCTTCGCTACCAGTGAGGCAAGCCAGTGCAGGACGCCACCGCTCGCCCCGTATTGCAGCTGCAGATGCTCAGCCGCACGTTCCGCCAGGGCGACCGGGAGATCCCGGTTCTCAAGGGCGCCTCGGCCGATCTCTACCCCGGTCAGGCGGTCGCGCTGGTCGGCCCGTCAGGTGCGGGCAAGTCGACGCTGCTGCACATCGCCGGCCTGCTCGAGACGCCCGACGGCGGACGGGTCATCGTCAACGGCGCGGACTGCTCGCGCCTCAACGATACGGAGCGCACGCGCGTGCGCCGCACCGAGATGGGCTTCGTCTATCAGTTCCACCAGCTGCTGCCGGAGTTCTCCGCGCTCGAGAACGTGCTGCTGCCGCAGATGATCAGGGGCGTACCCCGTCGGACCGGCGAGGTGCGAGCGAGGCAGCTCCTGACCATGCTCGGGCTCGGCGAGCGGCTCACGCACCAACCTTCCCAGCTCTCGGGCGGCGAGCAGCAGCGCACCGCGATTGCGCGCGCGCTCGCCAACGCGCCCAAGCTGCTGCTGGCCGACGAGCCGACCGGCAACCTCGATCCGACGACGTCGGCGCACGTCTTCCACGAGCTGCTGGAGCTGATCCGGCACACCGGCGTCGCCGCTCTCATGGCCACGCACAACCTGTCGCTGGCGAGCCGCATGCACCGCGTGCTGCGCCTCGAGCAGGGCATGCTGATCGAGACCAATCCGGCCACCGTCAGGTAACGCGCGTTACGGTCGGGTTCTCAAGGCAGGGAGCGATCGCCGAGCCCTGTCGCGGAGGCCTCCCGCAGCGGCAGCACCTGGCCGTGGCATGGCTCGGCGGTGGTGTGGCCCCTGCGCCGATCGAGGGCCAGCGACGTGCACTCCGGAGTGTGCAGGCTCTGCGGCTCCGGGAGCGGCGAGAGCCGCGGACCCTCGCCGCCGGTCAATTGCTGCAGGCCCAGAACGATCCAGAATGCGGCGCCGAGCACGAACCCCACCG
>VBAB01000947.1 GCA_005888525.1 Alphaproteobacteria bacterium | reverse complement strand
TCGATCGCTCCTGCTATAGCCCCATCTGCTGGCGCCAGGCGTGCCACATGCCGCGCACCGCAGCCTCGCTGACCTTGCTTTGACACGAAACGATCTCACTGCCGCCCATCTCGACGACCGAGAGCAGCTCGGGTGCCGCTCGCGAGCCACGCTGCACGAAGCCGGGCGCGGCTCCGTCCTCCATCGAAACATAACCCGCGGGACCTATGAGGTTGGCCTGGCGCAGGCGCATCTGGGTCAGCTCGGGGCTGTCATCCTCGAAGCCGAAGGCGGTCCATACGAGCTCGGTGCTTTCCAATCCCTTGGGCACAATTCGGCGCACAGCCAGGCTGTTGCGTATCTGCTGGAGGACGAAGCTTGGAAACACCGCGAGGATCTGCAGCCCGCAGCCATCGCCAAACTCGTCGACGGACTCCAACAGCTCCGGCGCCTCGAGTCTCAGACCTTCATTGGCTGCTCGCATCCCGGCTTGCTCGTATTCGCGGCCTCCGGAGTCGGCCACCATGGTGAGGCTGGCGTGTGCGCCGCCATTGTCGTTGATGATGACGCCGCCCGTTTGAGTCATTCGCGCGAGCCTGAAGGTGGTGAAGAACGTGTGCAGCAGGCTCGCGTGATAGGTGTCTTTCACGTTTTCGAGGTAAAGCTTCCAGTTGCTCGGCACGATCTGGCTGTAGCTGCCGAGCACCTTGACCGGCGCACGCATCACGCGACGGATACGTTGGATGATCTCGGCGCCCAGGTACGTCTCGAGCGGAGGGGTGGCGGTGGAGAGGGTCCCGAACACGAGGCCGGCAAGCGTTTCCACGCGCAGCTTTCGCGGAGCCTGGGTCTCGGGTCGGCAATCCTCGGGCAGACCACCCTGGCCGCCGAGACCTCGACGGAAGGCCACGCCCGTAAGGTTGCCTTCGAGATCGTATGTCCAGTTGTGATAGACGCAGACGATCTTGGAGGCAGAGTAGCGCGCCGCGGTGGGCACATCGGTTCTCGAAGGCATGCAGGATGCCTCGTTCATCCCGTGTGACTACAACCGGCATCTCTCCAAGGCTCGAGGTGCGCCACGTGTTCGGCTTCGCCAGCTCCGCCTCGAGGCATAGGAAGCTCCAACTCGGACCCCTGAAGATGCGCTCCTGCTCGAGGGCGTAGATATCGCTATCCGAGTAGACCCAATAGGGAACGCGCGTGTTGCCCTCGGCCGGCCACCGCCGGACAGTACCAATTGGGCTCATGCCTGGTCATCCCCGAGCAATGGCGACCCCATGTTGGGTAAGCAGATAGCCAGCATCCTACACCCGACCATCCGTCGCGGAAACAGGACCGTCACCTGCAGCCGCTTTTTTCGTCAGGTCTGAGCATGTCCGCTATATGAGCGGTCTCGTGCAGCGCGCGGTGCTGGCCCCGCCTCATCGAGCGACAATCAAATCTCGATACGCCCGTCGCGGTAAATGAGGAAGCTCGACGTTATCGGCTCGAGAGCCCACACGAGGCTGCCATCATTTATGCTGGTCTTGACGTGGATGTAGTCGTCAGTGGCTTCGAGAAGCGTCACTTCGATTTCGTGCCAGGTGTTGCCCGTGCCCCGGCAATAGGTCTGGGGCTTTGCAAGCTCAGCAACGATGTCGGCCGGCGGCCGCTCGGCCCAGGCGAGAGTCTCCTGCGACAACAGCTCGCGCAATTGTGCTTCTGTCATTTGCTGTCCCGGTGTGGGATTAAGCTCGTGTGTGTTCTCATTGCGTGCCTTGACGCATGTTCCAGACTTCTGCTCAGGTGCCAGATGTAGTCAACGCTCACGTGCATGCGCAGGGTGGGCCGCGGCGCTTTCCTCTGCGAACAGCCGCAACTGACGGCCAAAGCGCGTTATAGGGAGAGAACGCATGCGCATATTGGCATGGAGAATGGTGCCGCTGGCGCTCGCCGGCTTGACGAGCCTTGCGACCTGGACTGCGGCCGTGGGCCAGGCCTCCGAGTTTCCGAACAAGCCGGTCACGCTGATCGTGCCGTTCCAGGCCGGCATCAGCGTCGACATCCTGCTTCGCGGCATCGCCGAATTCGCAGGCCAGCATCTCGGTCAGCCGATCGTAATCGACAACAAGGCAGGCGGCAGCGCCACGCTCGGTCCCGCCTACATGGCCAGCAATGCGAAGCCCGATGGCTACACCATCGCCCAGATCCCGATGCCGGTGCTGCGCGTGCCGCACCTGCAGAAGGTGACCTATGACCCGCTCAAGGACTTCACCTGGATCATCCAGCTCGGCGGCTACACGATCGGCGTGGTCGTGCCCACGACGAGTGAGTTCAAGACCTTCAAGGACGTGATCGCCTTCGCCAAGGCCAATCCGGGCAAGCTCACCTACACGACCCCTGGGCCATCCACGCTCAACTCCATCGCCATGGAGCTGGTCGCTCGCAAGGAGGGCACCACGCTCGCGCATGTACCGGGCAAGGGCGGCGGCGAGGCTACGGCCGCGATCCTCGGCGGACACATCATGGTGAGTGTGGAGTCGCCGGCCTGGGCACCGTTGGTAGCATCGGGCGATCTGCGCCTGCTCGTGCTCCTGAACAGCAAGCGGAGCACGAAGTGGCCCGAGGTGCCGACGCTTGCCGAGCATGGCTACGAATGGGACTTCAACTCGCCGTTCGGCCTCGCAGGTCCCAAGGGCATGGATCCGGCAGTGGTCAAGAAGCTGCACGATGCCTTCAAGAAGGCATACGATGACCCGAAGGTGATCGAGCTGTTCGAGCGCTTCGATTTCTCGCGCCTCTATCTCTCGACCGAGGACTACGCCAAGGAGATCCCGAAGCAGAACGAATACGAGCGCCAGAATCT
>VBAB01000051.1 GCA_005888525.1 Alphaproteobacteria bacterium | reverse complement strand
TAGCGCACGCGCTCGAGGCGGCAGGCGTGCCGATCCTGGGCACCTCGCCCGACGCCATCGACCTTGCCGAGGACCGGGACCGGTTCAAGGCGCTGGTCGACCGCCTCGGGCTCAAGCAGCCGCAGAGCGGTATCGCGCGCAATCTCGCCGAGGCCCGCAGCGTTGCCGACAAGCTCGGCTACCCCGTGATGATCCGCCCCTCCTACGTGCTGGGCGGTCGGGCCATGGAGATTGTCGCCGACGGGGCCGAGATCGATCGCTACGTCGCCAGGCTCTCGGCCACGCTCGATCAGCCCTCCGAACTGGTCGTGTCGGAGAAGCGTCCCCTCCTGATCGACCGCTACCTCGCTGACGCCATCGAGGTCGATGTCGATTGCTTGTGCGACGGCAAGGACACCTTCATCGCCGGCATCATGGAGCACATCGAGGAGGCAGGCATTCATTCGGGCGATAGCGCCTGCTCGCTCCCCGCCCACTCGCTCGCCTCCTCGATCATCGTCCGTCTGGAGAAGCAGACGCGCGACCTCGCGCTGGCGCTCAATGTGGTGGGCCTGATGAACGTGCAGTATGCCGTCAAGGGCCGCGACATCTACATCCTCGAGGTCAATCCGCGCGCGTCGCGCACGGTGCCGTTCGTGGCCAAGGTGATCGGCAAGCCGATCGCCGGCATCGCGGCGCGCATCATGAACGGCGAGCGGCTCGCCTCCTTCAAGCTGAAATCGGAGAAGCTGGACCACGTGGCCGTAAAGGAAGCGGTCTTCCCGTTCGCGCGGTTCCCGGGCGTCGACACGATCCTGGGCCCCGAAATGCGCTCCACCGGCGAAGTGATGGGCATCGACCGCGATTACGCTATGGCGTTCGCCAAGAGCCAGCTCGGCGCCGGCAACATATTGCCGCTCGGGGGAGCCGTGTTCGTGTCGGTGCGGGATGCGGACAAGGAGGGCATATTGGGCGCCATGCGCGACCTCGTCGACCTGGGATTCCGCGTGCTGGCCACGCGCGGTACCCGGCGCGCATTGGCGGCGCACGGCATAGCCTGCGAGCAGGTCAACAAGGTGCTCGAGGGACGCCCGCACATCGTCGACTTGATGAAAAACGGCGAGGCGCAGCTGGTTTTCAACACCACCGAGGGTGCCAAGGCCCTGGCTGAT
Source organism: Alphaproteobacteria bacterium (assembly GCA_005888525.1). Lineage (GTDB taxonomy): Bacteria > Pseudomonadota > Alphaproteobacteria > Rhizobiales > Hyphomicrobiaceae > AWTP1-13. Next base: position 5,815 of record VBAB01000051.1, on the reverse strand, counting down.
TCCAAGGATATCCGCCGCACTGCCTTGCTCAACCACATTCCATATTATACAACCTTGGCTGGTGCGCTGGCGGCGACTCAAGCCATTAAGGCGCTTGCGGCGGGCACCCTTACGGTGGCGCCGCTGCAGTCCTATATGAACCAGGCTTCCTGAAGAGTTGCGGCGTGCACGCCCGATGAGGGCTGGCCAAACCCAAGAGACTGAGTGAGACTGGAAATGGCGCCGGCGTCCAGGTGGGGCCGGTTGGAGCGATGTGAGCAGGGCCATGGAAAAAGTGCCGATGACCACAGAGGGGTTCAAGAAGCTCGAGGTCGAGCTGCACCGCCTCAAGGTCGAGGAGCGCCCGCGCATCATCCAGCAGATCGCGGACGCGCGAGAGCACGGTGATCTGGCCGAAAATGCCGAGTATCACGCGGCCAAGGAAGCGCAAGGTCTCAACGAGGCCAAGGTGGCGGAAATCGAGGACAAGATCGGTCGGGCCGAGGTGATCGATACGTCCAAGCTCAGCGGCAGCACGGTGAAATTCGGCGCCACGGTGACGCTCGAGGACGAGGATTCCGGTGACAAGGTCAAATACAAGATCGTCGGCGAGCATGAGGCCAACGTGCGCGACGGCAAGATCTCCATCAATTCGCCGATTGCGCGCGCGCTGATCGGCAAGGCGAAGGGCGACAGCGCCGAGGTGACGACGCCGAAGGGCACGCGCAGCTACGAAATCCTGAAAATCGAGTACAAATAAGCTGGCTAGACGCCGCCACGGAGCATCGTGCTGGCCCCGCGACGCTGACGCGTAGACAAGACTGCCTCGCGCGCCTGACTGTTGCAATTGTGCCATGCATGCATGGGTGCCTGCACCGCCGCGCCGCGCTCATTGTTGATCTTTCGGCGACCGCAATCCCATACTTCGCAAGGTGCAAGACGTGGTCATGTAGAGGATATTTCCACAGCATCTAGAGCTTGATGTTCGAGAACCAGGTACGTGCATTAATCTGCGTGCGTTGAGCAGATGGCCGCGTTCGGGGTTGGGCCAGAGTATGTTGTTGATGCGTCGACTTGCTAGTGCCGCGTTGCGGGGACCGCGCCGTCGCGTTGGCGTGCCCGCTCTTCTGCTCGCCGTCGGAATTTGGAATGCTGCGGCCACCGAGGGTTGGGCAGCAGGCCGAAGCCTTCCCGAAGAGGCGGGTACCTCCTGGCGCGAAGCAGCACGGCAGATCAGTCTTCAGGATAATCTGCTGCGCGCACCCGATAAGGCGCAACTGGGACTTGTGCGACTTGCCGCGAAGGCACATCCACCGCAAGCTGCGCCGCCGCCACTCCCACCTCAGCTCCCAAAGCCGCGCCCACAAGGCGTGGAGCCTAAGCAACAGAGACAGCAAGACGCGCCCAAGGCGTCGCTGCTGGACGCGGAGCCGAAGCAGGGCGCGGCCAAGCCGCTTGCAAGAGACCCCGAGCCGAAGCGCCAGATAGACCAGAATACGGCCAAGCCGCCGCCCACGCTTGCTGTGCCGAAGCCGCAGCAACAGCAGGAGACACCCAAGCGGCCGCCAGGAGCCGTGGAGCCGACGCACAAGCTGCAGCAGCAGGATGTAGCCAAGAAATCGCCGAAAGAGCCGGAGCCGAAGCTGCATGACACGGCCAAGCAGCCGTCTCGGGATATCGATCCAAAGCAGCGGCTGCGGGACGAGGCCAAAAGGCTGGAAAAGGATCCCGATCCGAAGCCGAAGCAACACGATATTGCCAAGGACGACACAAAGAACACGGTGAAGCACAAGCAAGACTCCGCCAAGGAGGAGTCAAAGGATTCCGGGAAGCATCAGAAACAAGACACGGCCAAGGAGGACACAAAACAGTCCGGAAAGCACGAGCAAGACACCGTGAAGGCGGACCCGAAGGGCTCCGAGCAGCATCACAAGCAGGACACGGCCAAGGAAGATTCAAAGGACTCCGGCAAGCAGCACAAACAGGACACGGCCAAGGAGAACTCGAAGGCTGTGGAGGCGAAGCAGCCGACCCAGCTGACGCAAGCTGCGCCGGCGCAAACGCAGGCCCAGGCGCCAGCGCTGCCGCCTGCTCAGCTACAGCCGGCGAAGGCTGCACAGCCGGTGCCCGCTACGGCTGCACAGGCAACACAGGCTCCGCAACCGACCCCGGCACAGACGGACACGACAACGGCCGACGCGAAGCCCACCACGGACGCCAAGCCGACAAGTCAAGATACGGCGCCCGCCGACGCACGGCCGCTGGATGCGAAAGTCGCCGATGCCCCGCAGAGCGCTGGGTCATTCGATCGGCCCTACGGGCTGGGCGGTCCTGTGGACCGGGACAGCAAGGATGACACACAGAAGACGAAGCTCGCGGACGCAAAGAAGCCAACGGACGATAGAGTGCAGACGACGAAGCCCGGCGAAAGAGGCGGGGTCATTCGAATCCCATCGCTGCCGCCGGTGCCGGACTCCTACAAGCAGAGCGAGTTGCTGTTGGCCAACCCCTCACGCGAGGTGTTGGCGGAGATGGCGAGGCGACGCTACGGGGTGCCGGTCGATAGCGGCAGCATGGTGCTCATCACCCTGCCGCCGGGCGCTCCGTCGGCGTGGGAAGTACAGCGTGAACTGGAGGCAAAATTTCCCAGCCAGAAGCTGGGACTGAACTTCATCTACAAGCCCTATCACCCGCAGGATGGAGTGAAATCACCTTCGTCTGCGCTCCCCCGCGGCGACCTACTCAAGCTCATCGGCTGGGATGAAAAGGCAAATCTCGCAGCGTGCGCCGTCAATCTGAAGATCGGCATGATCGATACGCTGGTGAATAAGAAATCCCATCCGACATTCGCCAATACCAACCTGGAGAGCGTCAATCTGGCGCTCAAGCACGACGCGCCGCCGGCTCCCCACTGGCACGCCATGGGCGTCCTCTCGGTGATGGCGGGCCTGCCCACCAACACGCCAGCCTTGATTCCGGGCGCCGCGTTCACAGCGGTCAACGTCTTCTTCACGAACAAGGAGGGCCAGCTCGAGACCGACACGGCGCATTTGACCGAGGCGCTCGCCTATTTGGACGAGAAAATAGGGGCGCAGATCGTCAACATGAGCATCGCGGGTCCGCAGGATCCGCTCGTGTACGATCGCATTAGAAAAATGGCCGAGAAGGGTGTGGTGTTCGTGGCCGCCGCAGGCAACGGCGGTCCCGATGCGGCGCCGAGCTATCCGGCCGCCTACGAGCAGGTCATCGCGGTCACGGCCGTGGATCGCAAGGGCGGGAATTACGATCATGCGAGCCGGGGCACCTACATCGACGTCGCTGCACCGGGCGTTCAGATCCGAGCGGCGCTGCCTGAGGGCAAGGAGGGCGCGCTGAGCGGGACGTCATTTGCAACGCCCATTGTCACTGCTTTGGCCGCCGTCGCCTACCAAGACAGCGGTTTGGATCGTGCGGTAAAGGCGCGGCAGACGCCCCTCAATCCCAAGAGCATGATGCTGGCGCATCTGCTCGGCAAGAACCAGACGAAGAAGCTCGATTCGATTTATGGGTATGGGCTGATCAGGGCGCCGGAGAGGTGCGGGGAGCAGCGGTGGATATCGACCGTGACGCCGCTGCCGCCAGCGCCTGCTCTGCCGGCACCTGTCGTGTTCGGTAGCTGGAAGCCCGCCGTGATGGCGACCGCAGGGCGGTAGTCGTCTCGGAACGGCAGGCAACGAGGGCGTGGCCTGCTCGAGGCCCGGCCTGCTGTTCACGGGTTTCCGGCGGCGCAACGCGAGAAAAGCATGGGGAAGCCGGGCAAAAAAGGGGCCCGCTTCTTTCGCCGTCCGGCAGCGGGGAGCCGGGGCTGGCGCTGTGAAGCGGGCCAGAGGAGCGGTGCCAGGTCGGCACGGAAAGGGGATGTGCCGCCTGGTCCGTCTTCGACCGGAACCGCGCCGCTGAGGTGCGGGGTGTGTCAGCCGCGAGGCCCGACCGAATTTGGTGAGTTGGGTGGCGATCCTGGGGTCGCGGGGGCGAGCGCTGCGCGCGTCCAGTCCGCACGTGATCCCTGGCGCGTCTTTTCTCTCGGTGAAACACTCCTCTACGACGCCGAACTACACCGTGGGCAGCAGCGGTCGCCCGAAGTTCATGGTGTCTTCCAGCGATCCTTAATGACGTCAGCTTCCTTTTCGCGCCCTAGGACGTCGCCTTGTTTGAAAAGCGAGCGGACACCGTCTAGGACGTTTTCGTTGTTTGGTGGCGTGTTGCCACCCGGGCCCTCGCCTGCGGGACGCGGACCTTGCGCGCGCACGCCGGGTACGGGCGGGGTCGACATCAACACCTGCCAGACGCCATCGGGCGCGCGACACGCCATACCACCTGCCTCCAGGCCGTCGCCGTAGATCAAGGCATATTGCCGGCACCAGACCTGCTGATCCGTGGCAAAAGTGAACCTGGGCGCGAGCGATAAGCCGCGAGCGATCTTCGCCGAGCCGCCTGTGGGAGTGACCTCGAGGGCCCGCTGGAGCGAGGCCGTGTCGACAACGCCACGACTGTCTACCGGCACCGCGATACCGATCGCGTAGTGCGCAAGCCAGCCGGCGGCGAGGCCGACCAACACCGCCGGGACGGCGACTGCGGGCGAGAAGTCCGGCACGCGAAACATCTCGGCAAGGCGCGCCAGGCGCACCGATCCGAGGAGCGAGACCGTGGGCCGGGTTCGCTGCGGCGTGGGCCCGCGCACGGCCTCGAGCAGCCTCTCGGGGATCGGCGCGGCGAGCACGGCATCGAAGGCGCGCGCCAGCGGTCCGCGGGTGAAGAGGAAGCCTTCGAACCTCTGCATCAGCTCGGGATCCCGTGCCAGGGCCTCTCTGACGGCAGGGCGCTGATCGGGCGCCAGCACGCCGTCGGCGTAGGGCATGATGAGGTCGTCGCCGATCGGCTGCGCCGGCGTCTTCTCGTCCGGAGTGTCACTCATGTATTCCTCCCCGGTTTGGGTGCTTGTTGGCGCGGGATCGCCTCGCGCGTATGGCCTTCGAGGCGCGCGTGCAATTCGCGCCGGGCTCTGGCGAGTCGGCTCATCACGGTGCCGATCGGCGTCTGCGTGACCTCCGCCGCCTCCTTGTACGAGAGCCCGTCAATGCACACGAGGCTGATGAGCACGCGCTGATCCTCGGGCAAGTACGCCATGGCCGCGCCGACTGCGTCGAGCGTGAGCCGGCTCTCCACCACCCTGCGGCCATTGGGACCGGCCAGCGCTTCCGCTGCCTCGACGTCGACCTGGACGCCGCGCACCTTCTTGGCGCGCATGCGGTCGAGCCAGAGATTCTGGGCGATACGATACATCCAGCTGTCGAGCCGCGTTCCTGGTTGCCATTGGTCGACCCGCGACAAGGCACGCATACAAGTCTCTTGGACGAGATCGTCGCCTTGATCGAGGTCTCCGGTCAGGGCCACTGCGAAGCGCCTCAGACGCGGCAATAACTCGACCATCCGGCTACGGAGCTCGTCCGTCACGCGCCTGCCTCCCCGCGGGTCCATGCAACAACGTGTGGCCGCCAGATATATTTCCGGTCTTGCGCAAGACTGATGCGCGCTGGCTGCACCGCGGCGGAACTCGGATCCGTCATTCGGCGCGGCGTCGCTGTGCCAGGGCCACGGGGACGCCGGGCTCGAACTTCACGCGGCGGATAACCAGCGTCGTCTTGACGCTCGCCACATTGGAGGCTGCCGTCAGCTCGTCGATGACGAAATCCTGGAAAGCGGTGAGGTCTGGAGCGACGCACTTGAGGAGAAAATCGGCTTCGCCGCTGAGCATGTAGCATTCGCGCACCAGTGGCCAGGCCAAGACGCGGTTCTC
>VBAB01000946.1 GCA_005888525.1 Alphaproteobacteria bacterium | reverse complement strand
GTGGGGCAAAACATATGTGGAGGAACTGCTTGCCTTCACCATTCCCGCGCTGCTCGCGCCCGGCAACCTGCCCCATGTGGCCTCGCAAGTTGCATGCGAAGTCGTGATATTGACAGAGGAGCGATTTTTCGAGCGGGTGACCCGTGACCCGGCAATAGTGCGCCTGCGCGAGCATTGCCCTGTTCGCTTGCTCGGCCTTGACGATTTGATCACGGCTCCGGGCATGTACGGCATGGCCCTGACCTACGCTTTGCATCGTGGCTTCAGCGATCTCGGGCCGGCGATGACGGACTGGTGGCTCATCTTTCTCAATGCCGATTTCGTTCTGGCTGACGGCAGCCTGCGCAACCTGCTGCAACATCTCGTGCGTGGCGAGCGTATCGTCGCCTCCCCCAGCTATTGCGTCGTCAAGAAGGAGGTCGTGCCGGACCTCATCGACAGGCGCGACAACAGCTCGTCCACGCTGACGATCCCGCCACGCGAATTGGCCAGGCTGGCGTTGCGGCATCGCCACAACACCATTCGGGGCAAGACGCTAAACCAGACAGCGTTCCATCTTCACTATGTGGATCAGTTCTATTGGCTCGTCGACGATGACACCTTGCTCGGCCATCAGATGCCGGTGGCCATTGTCGGAATGCGGCCGGAGAGGTTCGTCGCCGAGCCCAACTCCTTCTGGGACCATGGTCTCATGGCGGAGTTCTGCCCAAGGGCCGAAGTCAAGCTGCTCGGCGATTCCGACGACTTTCTGATGATTGAGCTGCGCGACAAGGGGGTGGCGCAAGAACAGCTCGTGGCGGGCATGCCCAAGCCCAAAGACTTGGGCGAGCGGATGATTGCATGGGTCACGCCCTACCAGCGGAGTTTCGCATTGCGGCCGCTGACCCTGCACGCTGGCGAATTGCCGCCGCAAACGGAAGAGGCGCGCTGCAAGCTGCGCCACTTCGTGGAAGAGCTCCTCTCTCACGCGCCAGGGCATCTTCCGTCGCATCTCGACCACCCTCAGTGGAACTATCACTGGCCAAGCTTCACCGCGTCGAGGCATCGCTCTTGGTCGAAGACGCTGGGCCACAGGACGCGAACGACGTCTCCCCCGGGCTCCCTGTCAGCGGTCGATCAGTGCTGGTGGCGGCTCGATGGCCTGCAAAAGACCCTCGAGCACCGGCGCGAGCTTCTGCTCGAAATCATGAACCGACAGATCGAGACCCTGTATGCGGGTATTGATCGCGAACTGTTGCGGCAGGACGAGGAGAATAGGCGGCATTTCGTCGACGAGATCGGCTCCATTGGCCTCGACACGGGCGACGAAAGCGTCGAGCTGTTCTCAGACATGGCCCTGAGCCGGAAGCAACCCAGCGGATGCGCGACGGCGGCACGCGCCATGACGTCGGCATTGAGTCGCGACGAGAAGAAGTACGTGGCTTTGTGGGAAGAAGCTCAACAGAAAAAGGAGAAACTAGAGGCGGCCGTGGACGCGGTGCGGCAGCACTTTCAGCAGCGGGTCCGCGCCATCGAGGCGGATTTCGAGCAACCGCTTGCCGAGCTGCAGAGCCGGTACGATCGCTTCATCCAGAAGCGCGTCTCGAGCGCCGCAACACCGTTCATCCGTATCAGGTTTGGATCAAACCTCGATGCCAGCAGCGCCACGAGAAGTGGGAAGGGTTTGGCGGTAAGGGCATACAACAAGATATTCGGCAAATGGCCGCACGTCAGCCTCCTCAGTCCACTGTGGGCGCCCGTACGGCCTCTTCATCGAATCGTCGCGCGGGTCATCGCAGGCGCACCCGATGACGTGCTGTTTGTCGGTCAGTGCACGGGCATTGCCAACGATCTCGTCAACCTTTCCGGCATGCATGCGTGGGCATCTGTGGAAGGCGTCACATCCGGCAACTTCAGGAAGGCGTTCGATCACTATCCGCTTTTCGATCTGTGCATCTGCGATCTCCAGCTCGATGAAATCGTGCGGTTCGACGAGATCGTGGCAGCGCTCCAGCCGTTCCTCCGCGAAGGAGGTACGATCATCGGGTTCCATTTGAACGCGCAACTCGAGCCAGCGCCGCTTCATAAGCTTGACTTGAGCCGTTACGGGCACGGCGTCGCGTATGCCGGATCGGCCGGGTCCGCACGATTATTGGCGGCTCATGCCGTCACATTCTCCCACGGGCGCACGCCAAATCTCCTCTATGCGTTGCGCGTGGCCGCCCTCACGCCTCTGGCCTTACTGGCCAATCTGTCAGAAGCCGCGGTACCGGACAGCACGCAATGTACCCCACCCGAACCGTGCACCAGCATCACCATCACCGCCTCGCCTTCCTGGTTTGAAGGTGACGATGGCACGGTTGGATTCGCCAAGGCGGCCGGCGTCTATGTCGAAGGAGTGGAGGCACCGGCTCTCCCTGAACGACGCGTTGAGGCCGGCGTTGCCAATCCACCAGGCACGGTCATTATTCTATCCTTTGGCCAATCGAATGCGGCCAACGAAGGAGAAGGAGCCTACGAGGCTCGGCGGGCTGTGCACGTCTTCAATGTGTTCGACATGAATTTTTATCGCGCCGGCGACCCGCTTCCGGGCGCCTCGGGGGTCGGCGCATCGATGTGGGGTCGGCTAGGCGACAGGCTGATCGAAGGTGGCGTGTACAAATCGGTGCTGCTTGTCCCGATTGCCTTC
>VBAB01000050.1 GCA_005888525.1 Alphaproteobacteria bacterium | reverse complement strand
GATGGTCGGGTCCCAGCGCCTTCTCCAAAATCGAGACCGTGCGCTTCAACAGCGGCTCGGCCTCGGCGGCGCGGTCTTGGTTGCGATACAGCATGGCGACCCAAACCATTCTTATTGCTGTATCGACATGGTCCTGGCCCTTCTGACTGCGAGTCAGCTCCAGCGATCTCTCAGCGAGGGGAATCGCTTCCGGATATTTCCCGGCTCCGTAAAGCTCGCTGATGCGCTGGTTATTCGCGGCGAGGTCATCCGACTGCACGCGGGTCGGACTGGCCGATGCGATACCGGCAACGAATAGCGCACACGCCAGCACCACGCCTTTATGGAAACGGGATACCAGCACACCGCCACCCCTCGCAAAGACAACCACCCTATCGCAGGCGGGTAAGGCGATTCGGCGGCCGGCGGCAGTGGCTTAAGTGCTTACGCTGTGGAGGCGCTGCAGGGCAAAATATGGTGGGCGGTATTGCCGCTGCCACTGGTGTTGCGACCTAAGTTACAAGTCCCGAAGCGAGCCCTTTTACGAACCGAATTCGCAAGCGCTTGGTCGACCCCGGAAAATGCATTCGAGATGACGATCACCTCGGTGTCACCCCTATCCCGGAGACCGCCACTAATCTCAGGATCGCAGTTTGTAAAGCTCAGACGCACATGCGTCCACGACCCGACTATCCGACTCCTTACCGAACTTTGCCCAATCGTTTTCGCGTACGTAGCGCTCGCGGTCCCACGACGAAGTGATCTTCTTGAGTTCCACAATCCGCGTATCGACCAGGATATGGGCCATCGTTGGCTGCGTCGTCGCCTAGCAGAAAGCGCGAAAAGTCGGTGACATGGGAGCGTTTCCTGCAAGAATGGCACTGACAACTGTTTCGTCCTGCCCGTGCAAAGGGACGCAGTGACAAGCCAGTGCAATGACAAAGCCCGCGAACCAGGCAGGCGCACCGCCGTTGTCCTCGGTGCAACCGGCGGCGTCGGCGGCGAAACCGCGGCAGCTTTGCTGCGCCATGGATGGCGGGTGAAGGCGCTCGCCCGCAACAGCGCCAAGGCCACTGCCGACCGGAATGCGACGGCCGGAATCGAGTGGCTCAAAGGCGATGCGCTCGACCGCGACAGCGTGGTCGCCGCAGCGCGGAACGCCGCGCTGATCGTGCACGCGGTGAACCCCGCCGGCTACCGGAACTGGGGTGGTCTCGTGCTGCCCATGATCGATAACAGCATTGCGGCCGCCCGCTCGGCGAGCGCCCGCATCCTGCTCCCCGGCGCAATTTACAACTACGGACCTGACGCGTTTCCCGTTCTACGGGAGGACTCGCCGCAGCATCCGACGACGCGTAAGGGCGCCATCCGTGTCGAGCTGGAGCGGCGGCTTCAGAGCGCGAGCCGTGAAGGCGTCCGCACCATCGTCCTGCGAGCCGGCGACTTTTTTGGGCCGCGACCGGGCAACAATTGGTTCTCCCAGGCCCTGGTCAAGCCGGGACGCCCCGTGCGCTCGATCACCTATCCCGGGCCTTCCGGCATCGGCCATGCGTGGGCTTACCTGCCGGACGTGGCCGAAACGTTCGCATTGCTGGCCGAACAGGAGGGCTCCCTGGATGCCTTCGCCACCTACCACTTTGAGGGACACTGGGACCCCGACGGCACTGCGATGACGGCCGCGATTGCCACTGCCCTGAAGAGGCCCGGCCTCAAGGTCAAACGGCTCCCCTGGGCTCTTCTGCGATTTGTCGCGCCGTTCAACGAAACCGTGCGCGAACTGCTGGAGATGAGGCCCCTATGGCACGAGCCCGTACGGCTCGACAATCGAAAGCTGGTCGCCGCTCTCGGCCACGAGCCGCGAACATCGCTTGCAGAGGCGGTGGCAGCAACGCTTCGCGGAATCGGTGCAGTCTAGTTTGGAGCCGTCGCAGACGCGACAATATCGTCGATATCGAGCAGGTGGCGCGGCGGTAAGCCTCATTTCCACCTCTCTAAGTTATCGGTTTCGGCGGAGGGGTTCCGGGCGGCAGGTCAGGCTCGGGCGGAATCCCCGGCTCCGGTACAGGAGTTGGCGGAAGATCGGGCGGTTGCGGCGGTGCCGGATCGGGCGCGCCTGCCCGATCTAACGCGGCGAGACCAGCACCGAAGACTTCAGCTCCCCTCATTGTCAGACCGCCGCTTTTTACTCTGTGGCCCCAAGGGACCAGTTCCCTTCCCCCCGCTTCCCCCGTAACCCTTGCTTTGACCTTCGCGCCCTTGTCCCCTGTCGCCGGGAACCCAGCTGCCATTCTCGTCCGCGTGCTTATCTTGGTCGTGATCGCGCACCCCGTAGTCGCTCGGGTAGCGGTCACTGCGGCCGATCTTCCCCTTCGGCTTAGTTTGCTCTTTTGCCATGAGCTTGCGCTTACTGAGGTTTCGGAGGGGGCGGCACGGGGACCGAGGGCGCGCTCGGCGCGGCGTTCGGAACCTCGCTGCGCTGGGCAGTTGTGTTCGGCTGGTCGGCGGACTTTGGCGCGCCAAACAGCAGCAACCCGAGAACAATCAGAAATGCGACGCCTAGCGCAATAGGTGTCCATCCCATATCGCCGCGGCGATCGATGTAGTCGTCCGGACGGTGCGGACCGGGATCGTTGTAAGCCATGGTTCACTCCCTGCTCTGCAAGACGAACCACGCAGATGATCGTGGGTTCCGCCGACTGTCCGGAAACTCCGGCCAAGGCCACGCTTCGGCGCTTAGGGGAGGACCAGGGTGGCGGCTGTTTTCTTGGCGGAACCCGTCGCCGCGAGGCGGGGTTCTCCGGCTGAAGGCTCAGCTCGGAGTTCGCTATGGCCGCCGCCCGTCGCGCCTATTGGAAGGGCTATCTCAAGCTCTCGCTGGTCACCTGTCCGGTTGCTCTCTACCCCGCCTCCAGCCAGGCCGAGAAGACCCACTTCCATCAGATCAACCGCAAGACCGGGCATCGCCTGCGCCAACAGATGATCGATGAGGTCACTGGCAAGGCCGTCGACAAGGACGAAAAGAGCCGCGGCTACGAGGTGTCCAAGGGCAAATACGTCGAGATCGAGCCCGAGGAAATCAAAGCCATTCAGGTCGAGAGCACCCACACCCTCGATATAGAGAAGTTCGTGCCCGTGGATGAGATCGACCGGCGCTACTTCGACCGCCCCTACTACATCGTGCCCGACGGCAAGGCCGGCGAAGAAGCCTTCGCCGTCATACGCGATGCTATGAAAGACAAGGGGCGCGTAGCGCTGGCGAAAATCGTCCTCACCAACCGCCAACACATCATGGCCATCGAGCCGATGGGCAAGATCCTGCTCGGCACGCTGCTGCGCTATGATTACGAAGTCCGTGACGAGAAGGAACTCGCGCGTTCCGTACCAAGTCCACGCATCCCCAAGGAGATGCTGAGCCTTGCCTCGCACATCCTCGACACCAAGGCCGGGCACTTCGACCCATCCGAGTTCAAGGACGAATTCGAAACCGAGCTGAAGAAGCTCGTGAAGCGCAAGGCGGCCGGCAAACCTATCGAATACGAGGGGCCGGCCGAGCGGCCCTCCAACGTCGTCGACTTGATGGAGGCATTGCGCCAAAGCGTCCAGGGCGGAGGCAGGCGCGCTGCCGCGCTGCGGTCATCCTCTGCCAGCAAGAAGCGCTCGCGCCTCAAGTCGTCGCATCGGCGCAGCTCCAGCAAAAGAAAGAAAAAGAGAGCCGCCTGATGGCACGCGACCCCGATGGCGTTCGCCGCCGCATCGCCTTTGAACGGAATCGCCGACATTCTTAAAGGAAACGCGTCAGGCAACCCGAAAGCGGAGGATACCCATGTACCTCGCCCGATTTTCCTACGACGTGGCACCGGCCAACCGGCAACGCGCGTTGGACTCCATTCACCAGGAGCTCGAGACCGCCCGCAAGAGCGGGCTCGAGGCGCGCATTCTGATTCCGCTGACGCGCGCCCACGGCGGAGCCGCCCTGCAGTTCGAAGTCGCGCTCGAGAGCCTCGACCAGCTCGAGACTTTCCGTCATCGCGGCGCGGGCCCTAAGGGCAAGAGCGGTGACTGGATGCACGCCTTCAGCGAAATTCTTCTTGCCCCTCCGGCGGTCGAGATTCTGCGGATCGAAGAGCCCCGCCCTGCATAGCCACCCAGAGGAGGATCGCTCCCGCGGCCGATCCTCATGTCCTGGTGACGTCCCAAAGCCGCTCCGAATTCGCCACCATCGAAGGCAGGGCGACCCTCGTGCGCGACAAGGCAACAGCCCAGGGGATCTGAATCGGCCTGACACGGCGATTGCCCTTCCGCCGGCGGCCCGGGCAATCGACTAACTTCAATGGACCGGCGAAGGGACAATTCGCCCCGCCAGCCGACGTACACTTCGCAGGTCTCCCACGAACGCCCGACACGCTTCTTCCTTGGCCGTTCTGTCGGGCAAACGGAGCAAGTAGGACGGGTGCACCGTGATGAACCCGCGACGGCCATTGAAATCTGCCCGCCCCCGAAAGCGCGCGATCGAGAGGGGCTTCCCGGCGAGTGCCAATACTGCGGTCGCGCCCAGCGCCACGACCACACCTGGATGTACCAGTTGCAGCTCCCGGTCCAGCCACCAGCGATAGTGCCTGACTTCTCCCGCCGTCGGCTTCTGGTGGATGCGCCGTTTGCCGCGCTGTTGGAATTTGAAATGCTTGACGGCGTTGGTGACGTACACCTCGTGCCGATCAAGTCCGGCCTCCGTCAGGGCCCTATCGAGCAACAGGCCGGCAGGTCCGACGAACGGTCGGCCCTGCCGATCCTCCTGGTCTCCGGGTTGCTCCCCTACGAGCGCAATGGCCGCCCCAACCGGCCCCTCCCCCAGCACAGCACGCGTAGCGCCTGGCACGAGGGGCGCGGCCGATGCGATCTGCGCGTTGAGTTCGTCAAGCGACTTCGGCTCCGCCCGTTTCGCGGCAGCTTCATCAGACGTTCGCTTTAGTCGCATTGCCGGTGCACAATGGCTTCCGTCGCCACACGCTGCGCGTCTTGACGATCACCCGACCCTAGCTAATCACCAGAAACGCACACATCGGGCATGGGGTCCTAATGTCCGCGCGTGCGCCTGGTGGCTGCGGCCTTTTTCGCCGATCTCGAGCGTTCGGAAGCCGGCCGCTGCGATGCGGCCCGCCCGCCCAGGCGGCCCCCCTTCCGGGAGGATGAGGTATCCCTCGCCTTGCCTACGCCAGAACCGCTCTTCTTTCCACCATGGTCTTGCTTATTGACTGTCGCCCAGGCGCGTCGCTCGGCTTCCTTTTCCGGGACGCCCCGGTGCTCATATCCCTCCTCGATATGCTCGGCCTGGCGTTTCTGTTTTTCAGTGTAACTCGACTTGTCGCCGCGCGGCATCTGCTGGCTCCCTGTTCGTCATGAAAGCAGCGCCGGGTCGATCCGGCCCGGATGGGCCCGGCGCGAGCTGTCAGGCCCAATAGGGCATCACGTTGTAGTGCTGGTAGGTCTGTTTCTCCCAATTGCGATCCGCCCAGGAATCATCGCTGAACGCCGGTGGACTGTGCTGGTTGCCATGCACCATTCCTCTTCGTTGTCGCGAATAAGGATTTCCGGTTAAACCAGCATGTTCCTCCCAAGTTCCCACCTCGCCAGTTGGATGTGTGGGCTACGCCCCACATGACGGCAGGTCACGCGCTCCTGGCGATTGGCTTCACGATGTATGTGTTCATCGCCATGCGCTACGAAGAGCGCGACCTCGCGCGCCGGTATGGATCGTCCTAAGACCGCTGGAGATCGTCCCTCGCCACTCGAGGCACCAGCACGGAACCGCGCAAGGCGGCCGCGGTTTAGCCAGCGCAACGCTGCAAATCCAGGGAGACTGACATGGGCGAGCATAAACCGCGCGGGCGCGCCAAGAAGGTAATGACCGAAGCTGTCCGACAGGGCGAGCGCATCCAGCAGGACATCGAGGCCAAGGAGAAGAGGGAGCCCGAGAAGAAAGACCAGGGCCCGATGCAGGCCGGCACCCGCTCCTACCCCGACCAGTTCCCGCCGCAGCATTTGACGAAGCCCGGCGTCGAGGCCGAACTCGAGGCCCGCCCCATGTTCGAGGCGCCCGGCTACAAGGGCTCGGAAAAGCTCGAGGACATGGTTGCCATTATCACCGGGGGCGACTCTGGGATCGGCCGTGCCGTGGCTGTGCTCTACGCCCGGGAAGGCGCCGACGTCGCCATTGTCTATCTCAACGAGCACCAGGACGCCGAGGAGACCAAGCGCGCCGTCGAGAAGGAGGGCCGCCGCTGCATCCTCATCTCAGGCGATGTGTCTGACAGCGAATTCTGCGAGGACGCGGTGGCCAAGACCATTCAGGCGTTTGGCAAACTCGACATTCTCGTCAACAACGCCGCCTTCCAGCAGCACGCCAACCACATCACCGACATCACCGACCAGCACTTCGACCGCACGCTCAAAACCAACCTCTACGGCTATTTCTACATGGCGCGCGCCGCCGTCCCGAAGATCAAGAACGGCGGTGCCATCGTCATGAATGGTTCGGTAACTGGCCTGCTCGGCAGCTCGCGCCTTCTCGACTACTCGATGACCAAGGGAGGCATCCACGCCTTCACGCGGTCGCTGGCAAGCAGCCTCGTCGGTCGCGGCATTCGCGTGAATGCCGTCGCTCCCGGCCCAGTGTGGACACCCCTCAATCCCGCCGACCGGCCGGCAGAGAAGGTCAAGGAG
>VBAB01000954.1 GCA_005888525.1 Alphaproteobacteria bacterium | reverse complement strand
TCTGCTTTCTGCATGTGCTGCCCTTTGCTGCGATTTTGCGCTGACGATTGCCGAAAATGCATTGATTTCAGACCGATATCTGCATTCGGCGATTCGCGATATCAAATCTGCAGCCCACTCGGTGCATTAAGGATTGCGCGTTGTTCGGTTGCCACGGCCCCTGCAAGTTTTGCAGTGGATACCTAGCATCGTTCCCCTTGCAATACCTGCCAACCGACGCAATTGATATTGCTCGAATTCCCATCCTGGGGAAACAAGTGGCGAAAATCAAGAAAATCAACGACCTCGAGAAAATGCCCTATGCGGAATTGGCAAACATGGAAGCCCGGGTCGATCAGCTGAGGATCAAAAAGTAAAATGCGGAGCGAAATGCAGTGCGCCCGGCGCTTCGTCGGTCTGGCGAACGAACACGATTTGGACATCCATGACCCGTTCGGCAAAGACCTCAAGGGCACCGTGGCCGTCACGTATCGCGATCCAAGAGCCCCGAGAACGCCTGGACGGGACGCGGCCGATACCGCGCTGGACGGTTGCGCGACCAAGGGTGCTAAGCCCGCAAGGAAGATTTCCTCGTCTGGGGACCTTAGATGCGGCAACGGGCCTTGAAGGGCCTGGCCGCAGATCGCACATGCGCAGAGCGTGCGCTCTTGCTAGGCTCCCGACCGGGGATAACCTGGAGCAAACCATGAGGCTAATGACGGCATGTGCAGCGCTGCTGCTTGGGACCAGCTTGGCACATGCGGGCGCGGCGGAGGACTGCAACCAGGTTCGCGACCCGGATCGTCAACTTCGCGGCTGCACGGCGTACATACGGCTTGGCAAAGGTGCGCCCGAGAATCTGGCCACCGCCTACCTCAACAGGGCCAATGTGTACGCCCAGCGCGCCAAGTACGACCGCGCCTTCGCCGACTACAGCGCCGCCCTCGCGCTCGACGCGGGCAATCCGCTGATTGCCTACAACCGGGGCAACGCCTACTTCGATACCCGCCAATACGAGCGGGCCATTGCCGACTTCTCCAGGGCAATCGAGCTCGATGAGCGCTTCGCTCTCGCTTACTTCAACCGGGGTCTCGCGCGGGAGGGGCTGGGTGACGCCGCGGCCGCCGCGGACGATTATCGCCGCACCCTGGACCTAGATCCGGGTGTCGCCAACGCGAAAAAGCGATTGGAGCGGCTGCAGTCTCAATAATCGATGCTGGCGTAAAATTCATTCACACAAGACAGCCGTGCTGGCCATTTTCTTTCTCCAACCTCATTCCCGCACCGGATCGAGTCGGGGTAGACTCCGGCGATAATCCATGACAACAGGCTGAATATTCTTGGATAATTGTAGAGACCCGCGGTTTCTGCAGCGAAACTACCCATTTGGGACCATCGATCTGCAGATCGATTCCACCTCAGGCAACCTGGTGCGGGCGCGGCTCGTCGCGCCGCGTATCGACTGCCATCGCGAAAATCGCGTTGACCAGGAACGATGCGACCATGCTGCAGAGCGCCATGATCACGTAGTGATGGCCCGAGAATCCTTGTCGCGCCACATTGGTCAGCTTGAGCGCCCCAGGTATCGTGTCACCCGCGGCGCTGAGTGCGTTCAAGGATCCCTGCCACACCCAATCCGCGAACCTCAGCAGGGCCGCATAGGCGTCAGGAAAAGTAGCGTTGAAGCTGAACAGCACCACCGCGAGCACGACTGTGGCCGGGACGCTCGTCAACGCGATAATGATGCGCTGGAGCGCGGTTCGGGTACCTCCAAGCCACTTGTTCAACGGCACACCGACAATGAGGCTGGCGATGAGAACGGCCGGGATGGAGAGCACCACGTGGGTCATGTTGACCCGCTCGCGCAGATGGTTCACCGCCACCTGGCCCCAATGGCTGCCCGATACCATCGAATCGAATCTCGAAACAATGTCCCGCCCGGCGTCGGACGCCAACTTGATGAAGGGCGCAGTCTGCTGGTCAAATAGGACAGACACCACCATGATCCCGAGCATGATGATGTAGCTGGTCAGGCCGATACCAAAGGACACGGCGAGGCGCCGGAGCCAAGCAAGCAACGACATGCGCTCTCCTTCTGTGGGCCACCCCCCGCGAGTGGACATGGTTGGAGTGCCTCCTGTCAATCGCCCGGCGTCCCCGCCTACACCGATGTGTGCGCAATGGGCCAAAGTGAGTATCCTTGCAAGCACGATGCTGTGAGAGGAGCGACTCGGCATGGCGTGGCAAAAGGTGGCGCGCGCGGACGCGCTCGGCGATGGCGATGTGATCGGGGTCGAACTTGGCGGGACGCCCATCGCGCTCTACCGTATCGGGGAAGCGATCTATGCAACGGATGGCATGTGTACGCATGCAGCCGGCCTGCTCGCCGCCGGCTGGATGGAGGACGGCGCCATCGAGTGCCCCTT
>VBAB01000953.1 GCA_005888525.1 Alphaproteobacteria bacterium | reverse complement strand
GCCGACCCCTGGTCGAATCCCGGGCTGCTCGATGCCGACCGGGGTGAGGCCCTGTGGAAGCAACAGCGAGGTCCCAAGAACGTCTCCCTGGAGCAATGTGACCTCGGCAAAGGCCCGGGCAAGGTGGAAGGCGCGTTCGCCGAGCTGCCGCGGTACTTCAAGGACGCGGATCGGGTGCTCGACCTCGAATCCCGCCTCGTGTGGTGCATGGAAACGCTACAGGGCTTGGCCGGGGCGGAGATCGTCAAGCGGGCGTACTCGAAAGCCAACCAGGCCGGCACGGAGCTCGAGGCGCTCGCCACCTACGTGGCCTTCAAGTCGAACGGGCTGACGTACACCCCGCGCCTCGAGCACGCGAAGGAGAAGGAGGCACTCGCGCTCGGTGAGACGCTGTTCTTCCGCCGCCAGGGTCCCATGGACTTCGCCTGCGCCACCTGCCACGGCGATACGGCCAAGCGCATCCGGCTGCAAGCGCTGCCCTATCTCAGCAAGCCCGAGGAAGCTCGGGCGGTGGTCGGGGAGTGGCCGGCCTATCGCGTGTCGCAGGGCACCGTCATGACCATGCAGCACCGCATCGCCGACTGCTACTGGCAAATGCGCCTGCCGCTCATCGACTACGGGTCGGACGTGACGGTGGCGCTGACGATGTACCTCGTCAACCAGGCCAAGGGCGGCGCCATCTCCGCGCCCGCTATCAAGCGCTAGCCGTGGTGCTCACACAATGAAGCGATTGTTTGCCATTGCCGCAGCCGTTGTGGTGATTGCGGCCGGCATCTATCTCGCGCTCCCGCGCGGGCAGGGCGCGGCCTCGGCCGACGCCGCGATCAAATCGAGCTGGGCGACAGCGGCGCCCGAGTGGCAGGCCCGGCTCCTCCAGGACGAGACGCAGAAGGCGTGCAGCCAATATCGCAATGTCCCGCCCAAAGCCGTGGCCGACGCCATCATGGCGCGCGAGAAGGCCACCATCGTCTATCCCGCCGACGGCAAGCTGATGGGCGACTGGAAGAAAGGGGAGGTGCTGGCCCAGAGCGGCTACGGCGGCCGCTTCACCGACTATCCACCCCGCGCCGAGAACGGCGGCAACTGCTATGCCTGCCACCAGCTCGATGCCAAGGAGCTGAGCTTCGGCACGCTGGGGCCGAGCCTGTTCGAGTACGGCAAGAACCGCAAGTTCGCCGAGGCCGAGGTGAAGGCCGTATACGAGCGGATCTACAACCCGCAAGCGGCCATCCCGTGCGGGAACATGCCCCGCCTGGGGGCCAGCAAGTTCCTCAGCGTGGAGCAAATCAAGGATCTGGTGGCATTGCTGATGTCACCGGAAAGCCCCGTTAACAAGTAATCTCGAGATGAGCGGACTTTCCTGCGAGCGGTATCGACCGCTGCAGGCCGGTGCGGTATGCGCTAAGATGGACGAAGGATGATCACGCGCCGAAACTTCCTGCACATCGCCGCCGCGACGGCCGCCGTCACGGGCTTCACCGGCACGGGCGGTGGATTGCGTCGCGCTGCCGCGCAACAGCGCATCCGGCAGGAGGACCTGCTGCGGTTTACGCCCAGGGGCCAGTTCACCATACTGCACGTGGCGGACATCCACGCGCAGCTGAAGCCGCTCTACCACCGCGAGCCGTCCCTGAACCTCGGCGTCGGCGACGCCAGGGGCAAGCTTCCCCACCTCACCGGCGCGGACCTGCTCAACGCTTTCGCGATTTCCGACACGTCGCCCGAAGCCTACATGCTGAGCTCGGACGATTACGAGGCGCTGGCGAAGACCTACGGGCGCGTCGGCGGCATGGACCGTATGGCAACGCTGGTCAATGCGATCCGCGGCGAGCGCGGCTCCGACCGTGTGCTGCTGCTCGACGGCGGCGACGCCTTGCAGGGCTCGTTCACGGCGCTTGCGACCAGGGGCGGCGATATGGTCAGCGTCCTGCAGGCGCTGGGCGTGGAGGCGACCACCGGCCATTGGGAGTTCACGCTGGGCGCGGACCGCATCGCCGAGCTGTTCGGCGACGCGGGTCGTTCGGGCTCTTCGGGTCTGGCGTTCCTCGCCGGCAACGTGCGCGACGCCGACTTCGCCGAGCCGGTATTCGAATCCGTTCGCCACTTCGAGAAGGGCGGCATCGCCGTCGCGGTGATCGGCCAGGCATTCCCCTACACTCCCATCGCCAATCCGCGCTGGATGATGCCCAACTGGTCGTTCGGCATCCGCGAGGCGGGCGTGCGCCGATCGGTGGCCGAGGCGCGCGAAGCCGGCGCGCAGCTGGTGGTGCTCCTCTCGCACAACGGCTTCGACGTGGACGCCAAGCTGGCCGCCCGCGTCGAGGGCATCGACATCATTCTCACCGCCCACACGCACGACGCCCTGCCCCGGCCCACGCGGGTCGGCAACACGCTGCTCGTCGCCTCGGGCTCGCATGGCAAGTTCCTTTCGCGCCTCGACGTGGAGGTGGACGGCACGCGGGTGAAGGACGTTTCCTACGCCCTGATCCCGGTGCTGGCCGACGCGGTTGCGCCTGATCCCGGCATGCGCGCGCTCATCGACGAGATCCGCGCGCGCGACGAGGCGATGCTGGCGACCGAGCTCGCCCGCACCGAGGGGCTGCTCTATCGCCGCGGCACGTTCGGCGGCACGCTCGACGACATCATCTGCGATGCCCTACTGGCCGAGCGTGACGCGGAAATCGCGCTGTCGCCCGGCTTCCGCTGGGGCGGCACGCTGCTCCCCGGCCAGGCCGTGACCTGGGAAGACATTTACAACGCCACCGCCATCACCTATCCGGCGGCCTATCGCTCGGTCATGAAAGGCGAGACGATCAAGCTGATCCTGGAAGACG
>VBAB01000942.1 GCA_005888525.1 Alphaproteobacteria bacterium | reverse complement strand
CCGATTTCAAGAGGTACCCACGCGCGCCGGCGTTCAAAAGTTGCTCCACCAGCGTGTCGCTATCGTGCATCGTGAATATGAGAACTTCCGTCCCGTGCAACCGCGCGCGGATTTGACGCGTAACCTCTATGCCGTTCATTAGTGGCAGCGAGTAATCGATGATGGCAACATCAGGCTTCGTCTCGATAGCCTTGAGCACCGCCTCTTTTCCATCATGGGCCTCTGAGACGATTTCCCATCCGGGGTGGCTTTGCAAGATCTGGCGAAGGCCGGCCCTGACGACTTCATGGTCGTCAGCAATCAATAGACGGGTCATTAGTACGACTCTCCGCTAGACGACTTTGCTTCCCCGCAGACGCAGACCTCAAGCCAACAGGATCACATTAGCCCGCCTATTGGGACAAACCCTGATTCTCTTCGCGGTTAACATTGGTGACACCTGCGACTGGCCAGGCATGAATTTGGCGAGGGTCCCAGGGTCGCACGATCGAGAGCGCGATGCGGTCGCTCCGGAGAACACCCGATAGGGTCCAATCATGGTCGCGGTTACATCTATCGTTGGGACAAGGTGAGCGAAAAAGGAACGCTCGATGACGATGTTCGATGACCGCGAAAGAGCTTATGAAAAGAAATTCATGCTGGACGAGGAAGTGAAGTTCAGGCTCGAGGCTCGTCGGGATAGACTCTTGGGTCAATGGGCGGCCGACCAGCTCGGTCTTTCGGGGGCGCCAGCCGACGACTACATCAGGGTGGTCCGCAACGAGGGTGTTGTGCACAAGAGTGAAGGAGTGTTTCGAAAGGTGCGGAAAGACCTTCATGATCGGGGAATAGGCATTTCGGATGGAGAACTGCGGGACATAATGTCGGAATTTATGTCGACCTGCGCACGGGAGGCCGCGAAAACCTGACCTCCACTCGGCGTTGCCATGCGAGGGTGGGCCTGTTTGCGTTTTTTATCGCTCTAGGCTTGGACTATGTTGTTGCGGACGGCATAGCGCACCAGGGCAGCCGATGATAGCAGATTGAGTTTGCGCATGATCGAGGCTCTGTGAGTTTCGACTGTTTTCAGGCTTATTCCCAATTTGTTTGCAACCTGCTTGTTGGTGTTACCTTCTGCGATCAATTGAACCACGCCGCGCTCTCGGTCCGTAAGAACGGAGCGGACGCGTTCTGGTCTCCGACGGTAGGACTCCAGAAGCACCTCTGACGCGGTCCCCGTGAAAAATGGCCTATGCATCGCCAAGGTTTCGACGGCGCGAATTAGATATTTCCGGGCATCGGTCTTCAGAAGGTAACCATGAGCGCCGGCTCGTAGTAGTTCATTGAATAGGCACTCGCTATCATGCATTGTAAAAATAAGAATCTCCGTCTTGGGAAGCCGCGCCAGGATTTGTTTG
>VBAB01000941.1 GCA_005888525.1 Alphaproteobacteria bacterium | reverse complement strand
CTCCCCGGTGTACAGCCGCGCTTCCGTCAGCCCGCATTGGTAGAGTTTGATCATGCGCGCACCACCGTGCCACATGGCTTTGTCGTAGTCGTTGAGCGCGCCTTGCGGGTCGCCCAGAGCCTGGCGGATGTGGGCGCGTGTGTCGAGCGCGTGCGGGCTGGCCGGGCTGAGCTGCAGCGACTTTTCCACGTCGGCCAAGCCGGTCGACGCCCTGCCCCAGCGGAAATAGGCCCACGCACGGTTGTTCAGCGCCACCGCGAAGTCGGGCCGCATGGCGATGGCCGCGTCGTAGTCGCGGATGGCGGTGTCGTAGTGGCCTTTGAGGGAATAGGCCAGCGCACGCATGGCGTAGGCGAGGCTCAGGTCGGCCAGGCTCTCGTCGCGGCGCTCGATCAGGGCGGTGCAGCCTTCGATGCGCCGCTCGATGTCCTCGCTGAAGCAGTCGGTGGCTGAATCAGCGCGCGCCGAGCCCGCAAACCCCGCGGCGAGGCCCAGCACCACAAAGATTCCGAGCAGGCCTTTCATAGCTTCGCGTTCGTTGCTCCGCTCGGCCGAGGCGCGCAGCCGCGCGCCGGCTCCTATCGCATGATACGGGCCGGGGGGTGCCAGCGCCAGGGTCCGCACGGACCATAGCGCAGGCGAGGGCCTCGATTAAGGCATTTGGCTGGCCAGAGGGGGCGGGCCGTTGGGGTCTGGCCCCGACCATTACTTGAAATGCTTGGAGAGCTTGAGGCCCTGCGCTTGGTAGCTCGAGCCCAGCTCTTGGCCGTAGAGGACCGCGGGGATATCGGCTAGTCGCTCATACAAGAGGCGTCCGATGGTCTGGCCGTCCTCCAGGATGAAGGGAATATCCAGGCTGCGCACTTCCAGCACGGCCTTGGCGCCCTTGGGCTTGCCGTTGATCACTCCGAAGCCCGGGTCGAAGAAGCCGGCGTAGTGCACGCGAAACTCGCCCATCATGGGGTCGAAGGGCGCCATCTCGGCCGCATACTGGCTCGGCACCACCACGGCCTCCTTGGAGGCCAGAATGTAGAACTCGTGCGGGTCGAGGATCAGACGCCCGTTCTCGTCGTCGTAGATCTCCTCCCAGAACTTGCGGACCTCATAGCCGCCGACGTGGTCGACGTCGACGACGCCGGCATACCGCTTGGCCTTGTAGCCGATCAGCCGCTGGCGCGTCTGCGGCGTGAGATCGACGCGCAGGTTCACCCCGTCGCGCACGGTGGGCTCGGAGTCGACCAGCGGGCTCTGCTTGTGCAGCGCCTTCAGCTCGGCGTCGGTGAGGAATCGCTTGTCGCGGGCCTGGCGCGTCGTGCGACGCAGCAGGCGCAGCTGGTTGAGGCGGG
>VBAB01000049.1 GCA_005888525.1 Alphaproteobacteria bacterium | reverse complement strand
GTCGGCGATGTCGTAGCGCGCTTGCCGCTCCTGGTGGGCCAGTGCCAGCGTCAGCTTGCCCTCGACGATGGCCGGCACCAATTCCTTCAGCAGGGCCTCGTTGCCCGAGTGGCGCAGCACGCCGCCGCTGAGGACGACGGTGGCGAAATAGGGCTCGATCACGAGCGCCCGGCCGAACGCCTCGGCGATGATCATGGTCTCGGTGAGGCCCTGGCCGAGCCCGCCGTGCTCCTCGGCGAAGGGCACGGCGAGGAGCCCCAGGTCCGCATACTGCTTCCAAAGCGCGGCGCTGTAGCCCTTCGGCTCCTTCATGTAGCCCATGCGCTTGTTGAGATCGCCGTAGCTGGCGGCGAGCAGCCGCTCGACGCTGTCCTTCAGCTGGCGCTGCTCGTCATTGAGATCGAAATCCATGGATGCAAGTTTCCGCTTTGCGTAGTGAATGCGTGAGATCGTGAGTGGTCAGTGGTCAGTCGCGAGTGGTGGTGGTGGTGAGGCGGGGTCGTGCTTTATCACCACTGACCACTGACGACTGACCATCTCACGACTCACCAGCTCACCACTCACCCCTTCATCAGAAGCCCAGCACGGCCTTGGCGAGGATATTGCGCTGGATCTCGTTGGAGCCGCCGTAGATGGTGGTTTTGCGGTAGTTGAAATACGCCGGCGCTGCCGGAGCCGCCCAGTCGAGGTCGAGCGGGGGCTCGTTGGAGCCGAACTCGGGATCGTCGGCCTCGGCCTGGTAGGGGAGCGCCAGGGGCCCGGCGATCTCGAGGAGCAGCTGCGTCGTCGCCTGCTGGATCTCGCTGCCCTTGATCTTGAGGATCGAGGACTTGGGGTTCGGCAGGTTGTTCTTGCGCTGCCGATCCTCGGACAGCACGCGCATCTGCGTCATCTCCAGCGCCTTGAGCTCCACCTCCACCGCCGCGATCCTTTCGCGGAAGCGCTCATCCTCGATCAGCGGCTTGTCTCCCGCCTTGACCCGCCCAGCCAGCTCCTTGATGCGCTGCACGCGTTGCTTGGAATAGCCGACGCGGGCGATGCCGGTGCGCTCGTTGCCGAGTAGGAACTTGGCGCAGTCCCAGCCGCGGTGCTCCTGGCCCACCAGGTTCTCGACCGGCACCTTCACATCGTCGAAGAACACCTCGTTGACCTCGCGCCCGCCATCCATGGTCTGGATCGGACGCACGGTGATACCGGGCGTCTTCATGTCGATGAGCAGGAAGGAGATGCCGAGCTGCTTCTTGGCCGCAGGATCGGTGCGGCACAGGCAGAAAATCCAGTCGGCGTGCTGCGCCAGCGTGGTCCACGTCTTCTGCCCGTTGACGACGTAGCGGTCGCCCTGACGCACAGCCGACGTCTTGAGGCCGGCGAGGTCGGAGCCGGCGCCGGGCTCGGAGAAGCCCTGGCACCACCAGTCGTCCAGCGCGGCCATGCGCGGCAGGAAGCGCGCCTTCTGCTCCTCGGTGCCGAAGGCGATGACCACCGGCCCGCACATGGACACGTTGAAGGGCAGCGGTTGCGGCACGCCGTTGAACTGCAGCTCCTCGATGTAGATGTAGTGCTGCACCGGCGTCCAATCCGCGCCGCCCCACTGCTTGGGCCAATGCGGCACGGTGAGGCCTTTGGCGTGCAGGACCTTGTGCGCGGCCACCATCTCCTCCTTGTCGAGATGGCGGCTCTCCATGACCTTGTTGCGGATCGAGGCGGGAACCTTCTCGCGGAAGAAGGTGCGCAACTCCTCGCGAAACTTGTTCTCTTCGGGGCTGAAGCGAAGGTCCATCTCGGCTCTCCCTCAAACGATCTCGAACAGGCCGGCGGCACCCTGACCGCCGCCGATGCACATGGTGATGACGGCGTACTTCACGCCGCGCCGCTTGCCCTCGATCAGGGCATGGCCGGTCATGCGCGCGCCGCTCATGCCGTAGGGATGGCCGATGGAGACGGCGCCGCCGTCGACGTTGAGCCTGTCCTGCGGGATGCCGAGCTTGTCGCGGCAGTAGATGACCTGCACGGCGAACGCCTCGTTGAGCTCCCACAGGCCGACGTCTTCCATCTTGATGCCGGTGCGCTGCAAGAGGCGCGGCACGGCAAAAACCGGTCCGATGCCCATCTCGTCGGGCTCGCAGCCGGCCACCGCAAAACCGCGGAAGATGCCGAGCGGCTTGATCTTGCGCTTGGCCGCCTCCTTGTCCGACATCAGCACGCACGCCGAGGCGCCGTCCGACAGCTGGCTGGCGTTGCCGGCGGTGATGAACTGGTCGTCGCCGCGCACGGGCTTGAGCTTGGCGAGGCCTTCCATGTTGGTATCTGGGCGGTTGCCCTCGTCCTTTTCCAGCGTCACCGTGCGCTTGGAGATCTCCTTGGTCTCCTTGTTCTCGACCGCCATGACGGTGGTCATGGGCACGATCTCCTGGTCGAAGCGCCCCGCCTTCTGCGCCGCGGCCGTGCGCTGCTGGCTCATCAGCGCGTATTCGTCCTGCTTCTGCCGGCTGATGCCATAGCGCTTGGCGACGATATCGGCCGTCTCGATCATGGGCATGTAGAGCGCGCCCTTGTGCTCGACGATCCACTCGTCGCGATAAAATTTGGTGTTCATGTTCATTTGCACGAGGCTGATCGACTCGAGCCCGCCCGCCACCGCCACCGGCACGCCGTCCTGTGTAATGCTGCGTGCGGCGAGCGCGATCGCCTGCAACCCGGACGAGCAGAAGCGGTTCACCGTCTGGCCTGCCGTGGTCACGGGAAGACCGGCACGGATGGCGCATTGACGGGCGATGTTGCCGCCGGTGGCACCTTCCGGGTTGGCGCAGCCCATCACCACGTCCTCGACATCGCCCGGATCGATGCCGGCGCGCTTGACCGCGTGGCTGACGACGTGCCCGCCCATGTCGGCGCCGTGGGTGAGGTTGAAGACCCCGCGCACGGCTCTGCCGATCGGCGTGCGGGCGGTGGATACGATGACGGCGTCGACCATGGTGCATCCTTTCCTAGCGTTCTCTCAATGAACCTTGCGTCCCGCTGTCATACCGGGGCTTGTCCCCGGTATCCACCCATCCGCACGCATCCGAGCAAGCGGCATGATGGATCCCGGTGACAAGCACCGGGATGACAACCTATTCGGCGGCGGCCTGCATCTTCTGTCGCTCCTCGGCGATCAGCTCCTTCTTCGACAGCTTACCGACCGCGGTCTTGGGCAAGGCGTCACGAAACTCCAGGTGCGCCGGCATCTCGTACCGGCCGAGCCTGTCTGCCAGGAACGCGCGCAGCTCATCGAGCGTAAAGCGCCCGGCGCCCACCTTCAGCTGCACGAACGCCTTGGCCGCCTCGCCGCGATAAGCATCCCTCACGCCGATCACGATCACCTCGGCAACGGCCGGGTGCTCGTAGATCGCCTCCTCGATGGTGCGCGGATAGACGTTGAACCCGCCGGAGATGATCATGTCCTTCTTGCGGTCGACGAGATAGAAATAGCCGTCCTCGTCCATGTAACCGATGTCGCCTGTGAGCAGATAGCCGTCGGCGAAGGCCGCAGCTGTCTCCGCCGGTGCACGCCAATAGCCCTTCGTCACGTTGGGGCCCTTGATGCGGATCTCGCCCTTCTCGCCGGGCGCGAGCCGTCGCCTGGGATCGTCGAGCGCGACGATGTCTATCAGGATGCCCGGCAGCGGAAGTCCGACCGAGCCCGGCTTGTGCGCACAGTCCTTCGGCAATGCGGTGCCGGCCGGCGAGGTCTCCGTCATACCCCACCCGCCCCCCAAACGATGGCCGGTGAGCTTCTGGAACCGTTCGGCCACCTCGACGGGCAGCGCCGCACCGCCGGAAGCGGCATAGCGCAACGAGGAGAAGTCGCGCTTGTCGATGTTGGGCGTGTTGGCGAGCGCGATCCACATGGTCGGCACGCCGCAAAACACGGTAGCCTTCTTGACCTCGATGTCGTCGAGCGTCGTTGCCACATCGAAGCGCGCGCGCAACAGCAGCTCGTTGCCCTCGTAAAGCGAGCGCAGCATCACCGACGTCAGCGCGAAGATGTGGAACAGCGGCAGGACGCAGATCACCCTGTCCTCGCCCGGAGAGGAGAGACGCTGCGGGTCGGTCCACAGCTTGTACATCGAGCAGGCGGCGCTGAGGTTGGCGTGGCTCAGCATGGCGCCCTTGGGCTTGCCCGTGGTGCCGCCGGTGTATTGCAGTAGCGCGACGTCCTCCACGTCGACCGCCGGCCACTGCCGCGGCAGGCGCTTTGCGCCATCTGCGGTGAGCTTGTCGAAGCGCACGAGGCCCGGTCCATCCGCGATTGGAGTGGTGGGGATCGCCGAGGGCCCGAACGCCGTGTCGTCGCCGACAATCAGGTGATCGACGAGGCCGTCGCGCTGCAGCTTCTGCGCCAGCAGCAGCATGAAGCCGACGTTGGTGGTGACCAGGATGCGCGCGCCGGAGTCTGCGAGCTTGTGCGCAAGCTCCCGCTCGGCATCGAGCGGAGAGAGGTGGACGAGACGCCCGCCGGCCTTGAGCACAGCGAAAAACGAGAGAGGATGGTAGGGTGTATTCGGCAGGTACAGGGCAACCGACGTGCCCGGTCCGACGCCCAGGTCCATAAGGCCGGAAGCAGCCGCTTCAACCCTCGCGCGCAGCTCGGTGTAGCTGGTCTTGCGGTCGCGGTATTCGAGCGCCGGCTTGGGGCCCCAGGTCGCGGTGAAGACATCGAACAGTGCCGGCAACGTCGCCGTCTCGATCGGCGCGTCCCAGCGTACGCCAGGCGGATAGCTCTTCTCCCAGGGTCGTTCCGCTCCCATTGCCGACCTTGTTGTTGGCGCTCAAGTTCCGGCACTATGATCGGCCAGACCCTAGTGTCCCGAATCCGAAGTTCGCACTCACCTTGAGGCGCCCGGATCTGCGAACTTCGGATTCGAGAGGACACTAGACACTTATGATTCTAGTGTCGTGTTGGTTCAGAAGCTCCCTTGACAACCTCGCGGCAAGGCTGAGGGAGCTTCTGAACCACGACACTAGGCGCGCACCGTCGCCTTGGCAACAAGTTAACGTATAGGACAGGGAGGCGCCGAGCCCCATGCAGAACCCCTTCGATCTTTCCGGCCAGGTGGCCATCATCACCGGCTCGAGCAAGGGCATCGGCCGCGCCGCCGCCGAGATCATGGCCTCGCTCGGCGCGAAGGTCGTCGTCTCGAGCCGCAAGGCCGACGCCTGCGAGGCAGTGGCGGCTGACATCAAGAAGGCAGGCGGCGAAGCGATCGTCATCCCCTGCAACATCGCCCGCAAGGAGGAGTTGCAGGGCCTCGTCAAGGGTACGCTCGACAAGTGGGGCCGCATAGACACGCTGGTGTGCAACGCCGCGGTCAACCCCTACTTCGGACCGCTCGCCGGCATCTCCGACGACGCCTTCGACAAGATCATGAGCTCCAACATCAAGAGCAACCTGTGGCTCTGCAACTTCGCGCTTCCCACCATGGCCGAGAAGGGCGGCGGCAGCGTCGTCATCGTGTCCTCGATCGGGGGTTTGCGTGGCAGCGCCCAGCTCGGCGCCTACGGCATCTCCAAGGCCGCCGACATGCAGCTGACTCGCAGCCTCGCCGTCGAGTGGGGTCCCAAGAACGTCCGCATCAACTGCGTCGCGCCGGGCCTGGTGAAGACGGATTTCGCCCGCGCGCTGTGGGAGGACCCGGAGCGGCTGAAGCGGACCGTGTCGACCGCACCCCTGCGCCGCATCGGCGAGCCGCACGAGATCGGCGGTGTCGTGGCATTCCTGGCCTCGCGCGCGTCGGCCTTTATGACGGGTACGGTG
>VBAB01000943.1 GCA_005888525.1 Alphaproteobacteria bacterium | reverse complement strand
ACCGAGCGCGTGCCGGGATTGATCGAGCGCTTCAGACGGACCGGCGCCGCGCATGCCGTAATAGAGATCGCGGCCGAGCATCAAGACATCGGGATTGTCGCCAGCCGCCTTCTCGGCCACTTGGACAGCGCGATCGAGCACGCCGGTGCGGGGCGCCAGCTCGTTCACGAGGTGCAGCGCGCAGGCCTCCTCGGCGCGCATCAGCCGGGCGTTGTAGACGATGTCGAACAGCAGCTTCTTGGGCAGCGCATCCTTGACGACGGCGAGTGCCAGGAAGGGGAAGAGGCCGTGCGCCGCTTCCGGCAACCCCAGCGTTGCGTCCTCGGCGGCGACGGCGAGGTCGCAGGCGATGACGATCGAGAACCCGCCAGCGTGAGCGTTGCCGTTCACGGCCGCGACGAGCGGTTTGCCCAGGCGCGACATGGCGTGGTTCATGTCGATGAAGGCGCGGGCGAACTCCATGCGGCCCGCAGTCGTCGGGCCGGCGCCCTGGTAGTCGCCCCGGTCAGGACGCAGGCGGCGACCGCGGCATCCCGGCGCGCCGCCACCAGCGCTGCCGTGATTTCCTCGGCCATCTGCTGGCTCACGCGATTGCCGCGCTCGGGCCGCTTCAACGTCAAAACCGCCACGCGTCCGCGCCGGCTGACATCCAATTGCGACATTGGCTCTCCTCCGTTTACGCGATCCGCTCCAGCACCCTCAGCCCATAGGCCCCGCCGGCGACGATCGCGCCAAAGGTCAGGAACGAGCCGAGCGCCAGGGTGGAGATGCCCGTGATCCCCTGGCCGACCGTGCAGCCCAGCGCCATCACCCCGCCGATGCCCATCAGCGCGGCGCCTCCGAGGGTGCGCAGCGTGTCGCCCGTGTCGGAGAAGGTGGCGAAGCGGAAACGCCCCATGGCCAGAGATGCAGCGCAGGCGCCGAGCAGCGCACCGAACACACTCGCCGTGCCGAAGCCCGGGATGGGCGCAGCCGTGTACAGCGTCAGCCACTGCAGAGCATCGCCAGCCGGACGCACGTAGGTGAGCGAGATCGGCGGGACCGGCCGGGTCGCCATGTCGTCGAAGGCGAGGCCCGTGAGCGCCCAGCCCGCAACGACGATGAGGCCGACGCTCAGCCCCGAGGCCACGTGCACGGCAGAAGCGCGAAAGCGTGCGTCTGCGAAGCAGTAGGCAAGCGCGGCGGTCCCGAGCAGCGCCATGGCAAGGAGGTTGCCGGTCGAGGGAGCGAGTCCGGCGGCCTTGCTCAAAAGATCGCCGAGGCTGCGCGCCTCGAGGGGGATGCTGGTCGCCTGCTCGAGTGCGGCCCGCGGAGGCGCAAGGATTCCCCCGAGCGCTATGTAGGCAAAGAGGCCGAGCACGACGAGGGTGAGCAGTGAGCGCAGGTCGCCGCCGCCGGCGCGCGCGAGGTTGCGGCTGGGACAGCCGCCGGTAAACACCATGCCGAAGCCGAACATCAGCCCGCCCAGGATATGCCCCGCCCAGTTGAGACTGGCGCCGGCGAGGTACATTGACTTGTCGAGCGCGACCACGCCGCCTGCCTGCAGCAGCTGGGCGCCAACGAGCGCCGTGGCGCCGGCCAGGATCCAGGCGCGGAATCGCCGCCAGTCGCCGAAGTTGTGGATGTCGCTGAGCGAGCCCATGGCGCAGAAGTTGGTGGCAAACACCACGGCGCCGAACAGGCAGCCGATCGCCAGGCCACCCATCGCCAGCCAGACGGCCCCATGCTGTGCAATGGTCTCGCGCAGCGCTTCGATCATTGTCGCGCCTGCTCCTCTATCCGCATTCCTACCCTCGCGAGGATCGCCTCTCCCCTCGGGAATCTCCTGCGAAACTTGGACGTTTCGAAGGATGAGTAGGAAACGGCGCATTTTTGAGAACCGCGTGGCCGCCATTGGCGGTCGCGGCAGGCAATTCGTGACGCGATACGCAACACGAGACGCACTCCTCCCCTCACGGGCCGGCCAGAAGCGAGGCGCGGCGCAGGTTGTAGACCGTGAAGACGGCCATGGTGCGCGCGGCGTTGCGGAGCAGCGAGGTGTAGCGCGCCCGCGCCAGGCCGTAGAGGCGCTTGGCCGCGCTGAACACAGCCTCCACCGGCGCCCGCCGCCGTGCGATCAGTCCGTTGCGCTTCTCCTGCCAGCGCGGCAGCTGCGCTATGTGCTTGTGGCGGCGATGCATGATGCGGTCCTTGATGCCCGCCGCCTTCAGCCGCGCCCGTCGCTCCTTCTTCTCGTAGGCCTTGTCGGCATAGACCGCCGCCTCGTCGCCGCAGATCAGTCCGTCGGCAACCTCGCTGTCGTTGATCTTGGCCGAGGTGAAATCAATGCTGCGCACCAGCCCCGAGCCTTGGTCGACGCCGACGTGCGCCTTGTAGCCGAAGTAGGCCTTGCCGCCCTTCTTGGTCCAGCTCGCGTCCGGCTCCTTGGGATGCGTGGCACCCAGACCTGCCGCACGTGCCGGCGGAGCGTGCTTGGCGGCAACCAGCGTGGCGTCGAGCATGGTGCCCTTCTTGAGAATGAGCCCTTTCATCTCCAGCTGCCGGTCGATCTCGGCAAAGGCCGCCTCCACGACGCCAGCTGCCATCGCCGCCTCGCGGAAGCGCCAGATGGTGGTCTCGTCCGGCGTGCCTTCTTCCAGGGAAAAGCCGCAGAAGCGGCGGAACGACAGGCGGTCGGCAAGCACCTCCTCCATCTCCTTGTCACCCAGGTCGTAAGCCGCCTGCAGATAGAGGGCCTTCAGCATCGGCAAAG
>VBAB01000940.1 GCA_005888525.1 Alphaproteobacteria bacterium | reverse complement strand
GTCTGGCTCTGCAATCGCTGCGCAACCGCTGGCTCACTGCCACCCTGACGGTCTTTGCCATCGCGGTCAGTATCATGCTGCTGTTAGGAGTCGAGAAGGTACGCGCCGGCGCGCGACAGAGCTTCGCCGACACCATCTCCGGCACCGACCTCATCGTCGGCGCCCGCAGCGGCAGCATCCAGCTGCTGCTCTACGCCGTCTTTCGCATCGGTAACGCGACCAACAACATCACTTGGCCGAGCTACCAGGACATCGCCTCGCGCCCGGAGATCGCCTGGGTGGTGCCGCTGTCGCTGGGCGACAGCCACCGCGGCTTTCGCGTGCTCGGCACGACGCCCGACTACTTCACGCACTACAAGTACCGCCAGACGCACGGCCTCGCCTTCGCCTCGGGGGCACCGTTCGCCGATCTCTTCGACGCCGTGGTCGGCGCCGATGTCGCGGCAGCGCTGGGCTACAAGGTGGGCGACCGCATCATCGTGTCGCACGGGCTGGGCGCCGTCGCCTTCGTCGAGCATGACGACAAGCCGTTCCGCGTCTCGGGCGTCCTGGAGAAGACGGGCACGCCGGTCGACCGCACGGTCCACGTGAGCCTCGAGGCGATCGAGGCTATCCACGTCGACTGGCAGAGTGGCGGCCGGGTTCCCGGCCAATCCGTTTCGGCCGACGACGTGCGCAGGATGGACCTCAAGCCGAAGGCGATCACGGCCGCGCTGATCGGCCTGAAGTCGAGGCTCGCCACCTTCCGGGTGCAAAGATCCATCAACGAATACAGAGCGGAGCCGCTGTCGGCGATCCTGCCGGGAGCCGCGCTGCAGGAGCTGTGGGGGCTCGTCGGCACGGCGGAGACGGCCTTGAAGGCGGTCTCGGCCATGGTCGTGGCGACCGCGCTGCTCGGCATGGTGACCATGATCTTGACCACGCTGAACGAGCGACGCAGGGAGATGGCCATCCTGCGCTCGGTCGGCGCGCGTCCCCGCACCGTGCTGGGATTGCTGATGGCGGAGGCGGGCGTGCTGACGGCGACGGGCATTGCGCTCGGCGTCGTTCTCCTTTACGCCGCCTTATTGGTGCTGCAGCCCTATGTGGACGCGACGTACGGTTTGCATTTGCCGATCGAGCCCCCCAAGCCGGCCGAGCTGGCAACGCTTGCAACGATCGCCATCGCAGGCTGTCTTGCCGGCCTGTTGCCGGCGCTGCGCGCCTATCGGCTGTCGCTGGCGGACGGCATGACGGTCAGAACATGAGGAGGCTTTCCATGCGCGTGAGGCAGCGCTGGGTGATCTTGCTGGCGGCCCTCGGGCTCGTCGTCGCCTGGAGCAGGCCAGGTGTGCTCCATGCGGTGGAGGCGCCGATGGAGTTGCAATGGCACCAGCTCGTCCCGCCGGCTCCGCCCAAGCCGCCGAAGCCGTTCTTCGCCGGCAGAGGCTCCGTCGATCTGGGCAAGCTCGGTGGCCCCGACGACGGCACCCCGGCGCCCCCGCCGCTGCCCGAGGGCCGCTGGATGTCGACGCCTTCGCAATCGACCGCGTTGCCGGCACCGGTCGTGGAGAGCCTGGGCGGCAAGCGCGTGCACATCGGCGGCTACGTCGTGCCGCTCAACTTCGAGGCGACGCGGGTCACCGACTTCCTGCTGGTGCCGTTCGTCGGCGCCTGCATCCACGTGCCGCCCCCGCCGGCCAACCAGATCATCTACGTCAAGGTCGAGCAGGGATTCGACGTGCAGGGGACCTTCGATCCGGTCTGGGTCACGGGCACGCTCAAGGTCACGCCGACCTTCACGGGCCTTGCCGATGCGGGCTACAGCCTCGAGGCCGAGAAGGTCGAGCCGCGTCCGAAGGGTTGATGAGCATGCGGTTCGCACCTAGTCGTCCTCTCGGCGCCGGCCTCCTGGCCGCCGGCATGCTCGCCGCACTCGCGGCAAGCGCGACGGCGCACCCTCACGTGTGGATCACGGTCGAGACCACGGTGCTCTACGACAAGGGCACATTCACCGGGCTGCAGCACAAATGGACCTTCGACGAGTTCTACACGGCCATGGCGATCGAGGGCCTGGATAAGAACAAGGACGGCATCTACGACCGCGAGGAATTGGCGGAGCTCGCCAAGGTCAACGTCGATGGGCTCAAGGAATTCGGCTACTTCACCTATCCCGAGTCCAGGACGCTCGCGACTACTGGCTCGAGCACAAGGACGGAGCCCTGTCGC
>VBAB01000939.1 GCA_005888525.1 Alphaproteobacteria bacterium | reverse complement strand
GCGAAGATAGCTCGACGGGGTGTCGCGCTCCGTGTTCTCGCGGGAATAGATCGAGAGGATGGCCCGCCCGTCGCGGCTCTCGAACCGCTCGCCCACGCCCTTCGCGGGTGTCCCGCTCGGGGTGAATATGCTGGCCGGATAATCGACCCGCGTGCCGTATTGCGGAACCTCAAACGCACGCCAGTTAAGTGCAGCCGGCTGGGCCTGCAACTGCGCCGGTGCGGCATAAAACATCGTCAGTGGAAGCAGAATCTTGTAGGGACGACGGAGCGACATCACAGCTTTCCAGATTCAACGCCTGCTTAGAAGAACACGAGACTGGAAGCCTGGTTCCTTCCGCTACTTGCGCGATTTCGCGCACACCGGCCCGATGCAACGGGTCGGTGTAACGCTTTTCGTTTCGTGGATGGGACAAATGGGACAAGGACGGGACAAATGGCGGTGAAGGCGGCGGACGAGTACGCGGGCCAGCGGAAGTGGCGCCCTTGCCGGGTTCGATTCAGAACGATTCAGAACCTCCCAAGGACTCGGGTGGCGATAGAGACGAGCGGCGCGACCGGCGCAAAAAAAGCCCCGGCGGGGGTCCACCGGGGCTGAGGTCGAGGTGTTCGATGAAGAATCTCGCTTGCGACCGTGAGACTACTCCGCTCGCCGCCGAAATGCTGTCACCCGGTGGCAACAGATCGAATTTCTCGCGAGCCAACGAGATACAAACGCATCCCGATAATGTTAGGGCTGGGTTACTGACCCGAGTCCCGAGCGGCCGAGCTTGCGGCATGGCTCAGCCGAATGATGGCAGCCTCGGCAGCGTTCTTGGCGTTCGGCGCGGCCCCCATCGTGCGAAAGGTTCGGCATTTCGGCCTCCGAGGCACGCGAACTCCACGTGGCCTGGATGAAGTCGTTCTCGTTCAACCGCAGCCCGGAGGAACGCGCTGCGGACGTGGCACCAGCCCCTGACCCGCGTTTCGATCCCGCAGCTGGGGCTGATCCCCCTTTTCGTGAACCAAGTGAAGCCGAAGATCGGGAGCGGCGAGGATGAGTGGCCAAGAACTAACGGCCCCTTCCCCGCTCGCGAAGTCGATTTCGGCTCCGCCCCCGAACCGGACAACTCGTGTACTAGGTCAGCGTTTTCTTAGTTCGAATCATATCAGGCGGCTTCGGCGAGCTTGTAGGACCAAGTATGGATAACGGGATGTCGATTGACATCTTCGATACCGGCCATGATGCGGTCCTTGAGCTCCTGCTTTGATGTGACCCGGATGTGGCGCAGGACCGAGCGAGCGAACTTGGAGAAGAAGCCCTCGACGAGGTTGAGCCAGGAGCCATGCTTGGGTGTGAAGGTGAACTCGAAGCGGCCGGCCGGTCGATCGGCTAGCCAAGTCTTGGTTTCTTTCGAGATGTGCGCAGAATGATTGTCGAGGATCAACTTGATCGCGGTGCGAGCCGGATAGGCTGCATCGAGCAGCTTGAGGAACTCGATGAACTCTCGGCTGCGGTGGCGATCTCTGACCAGGGCGTGGACCTTCCCGCTGAGAAGATCAATCCCGGCCAACAGGCTGAGCGTTCCATGGCGCTTGTACTCGTAGTCGCGCGCGAAGGTCGCGTAGGTGCCCGGCACGGGCGGCAAATCCGGTGCCGTCGTCGCGATCGCCTGGATTCCCGGCTTTTCGTCGTAGGAGATGATCGCCACCGGCGTACGCGAATTCTTCGACTTGGCAGCCGCCTTCTTCAGGACTTGAACCTCGCGATAGACGCACAGAACCTCCGCCATCTTCGGCTCGAAATCAGCATCGCGACGTTCCAGGTAGTAGCGCACCTTGTGCGGCTTGATTTCCTCTTGGCCGAGGATTTTGCACACCGTGCCTTGGACCAGGTTGGCAAGACATTCGTGCCCCGCCGCCGGTCCGTGCTCACGCGCATGACGGGCCAGCAGCCGCGTCGTCCACAACTCGTGTGGATAGCCGTGCTCCTTGGCCTTGTCGCACGCCACAGATACCAGCCAGGCCTTCGCCTCCGGCGTGATCGTCGGCTCCTTGCCCGGTCGGGGCCGGTCATCGAGTGCCGTCAGCGGGCCGTAGGCCACCGCCCGTTCGACGCAGCGTTGGACAACCTGATGATGCGTGCCAAGTCTCTTGCCCACCGCAAAGAACGATGGATTCTCGCGGTAGCACAGCAGCATTTGCGCCCGCGCCACCCGGCTCGCCGGCTCCGTCCGCGAGCGCGAAATCGTCGTCAGCCTTCCAATCTCCTCCTCGCTCATCGCCAACTCGACCACCTGCCGCCATCCTGCCATGTTGCCATTCCTCGTTCAGTCAAACCCAAACGGGGAATCCACGAACACATCACTGGTTCCATGCCTGCCAGTTTCACGGAATCGGTCGTCTAGTTCCAATTCAGCCAGTCGAGTCGGCGAGGGCCGCAGAGGGATGGCCCAGAGCAGCCGTCGATATTTAACCACATGGTATAGTATGCGCCAGCTGTCAAGCAGGATGCGGCCGACGTTGCTCGCGCCTCGTCGAGACGTGGTTGCTGCGCAGAGTCGATTTCGGCTGCGCCGATCAACTCGGCTTGGGTGGGCGCGGCGGCAGCGGTGGCGGGATCGTGCTCTTGAAG
>VBAB01000178.1 GCA_005888525.1 Alphaproteobacteria bacterium | reverse complement strand
GCACCAAGCCCGAGGACATCAACAAGCTGCTCAAGATGCACCGCCAGATGGCGGACATGATGAAGATGATGGGCAAGCGCGGCGGGATGATGCAGCGCATGATGGGCATGGGCGGGGGCGGCGGAGCGGCCCCGAGCGCGGCGGAGCTGGAGAAGATGCAGGCGGAGCTGGCGCGCCTCGACCCGAAGGCGCTGGAGAGCCTGCCCAAGGAGCTCAAGGACCAGCTGCCGAAGGGCCTGCCCGGAGGCATCTCGGGTGTCGGCGGCGGCCGACCGATGCCGCGGTTGGCGGGCTTGCCCGGATTGCCGGGCGGCGCGCCAAGGTTCCAGGGACTGCCTGGGAAAAAGAAATGAGGCAGTAGGCAATGGGCAGTAGTGATCGCCCTATTCCCCTACTGCCGACTGCCTATTGCCTACTGCCTAACCAGATCAAACGAGGAGAAGAGAATGTCCGTGAAGATCCGCCTCTCGCGTGGGGGCACCAAGAAACGGCCCTACTACTACATCGTCGTGGCCGATTCCGCCTCGCCGCGGGACGGGCGCTACATCGAGCAGATCGGCACGCACAACCCGCTGCTGGCCAAGGACAATGCCGACCGCGTCAAGCTCGACGTCGAGCGGGCCAAGCACTGGCTCTCCGTCGGGGCACAGCCAACCGACCGCGTGGCGCGCTTCCTCGACGCGGCCGGCCTCGCCAAGCGCGTGGCGAGCAACAACCCGGCGAAGGCCAAGCCCAAGAAGAAGCGGCTCGAGCGCGAGGCCGCCCAGGCCGAAGCCGCGGCCAAGAAGGCCGAAGGCGGCGAGGCCAAGCCGGCGGCTTAGTCACGCCGTCATTCCCACGCGGGCGGGGTGACTAAGTCTGCGAGCCTGATGATGGTGTGCAAGCGGGCCGCATGGGCTCCCCTCCCCATCATGCCGAAGGCGTGTCTTCGACACCTTGCGTGGATCCCCGCCTGCGCGGGGATGACGCTACGCGCTTTGTTACGGGGTCCGATCTGTGGCCCCTTCCGTGACACCGAAGCGCATCCTCCTCGGCCGGATCGCGGGGGCGCATGGCATCCGCGGCGAGGTGATCATCCACGCGTACACCGAGCCGCCGGAGAACATCGCGGCTTATGGGCCGTTGTCGGACGAGGTGGGGGCGCGCACGTTCGAGATTGCGATCGTGCACGTAACGGCCAAGGGCGTGGTGGCGCGGCTGGCGGGCGTCTCGGATCGCACCGCGGCGGAGGCGCTCAAGGGCGTCGACCTCTACGTCGACCGCGATCGGCTGCCGGCGGCAGCCGAGGGAGAATATTACCACGCGGATTTGATCGGGATGGCGGCGGTCGACCCAGCGGGGCAACGCATCGGCGAGGTCGTCGCCGTGCAGAACTTCGGCGCCGGCGATCTGCTGGAGATCCGTCTTGCCGGCGCGCGGCAAACGGAGCTCATCCCGTTTACCGATGCGCACGTGCCGGAGGTGGACGTTGCGGCGAGGCGGGTGGTGGTGGTGCTCCCGCCCACCGACGTCGGGGGCGAGGAATAGCGGTACGGTGTCATCCCGGCCGGAGCGCGACAGCGCGGAGAGCCGGGACCCAGGAGCGAAAAGAATGCGTGTCCTGGGTCCCGGATATTTCGCTATGCGAAATTCCGGGATGACAGCTGCAGTCATGCCGGCTCGCCGCGCAGCAAGCGCGGGACGTCGCCGGTGAGGCCGGCGGCTTCGGCGACGAAGAATTGCTTGAGCGCAGGCATGCGCTCAACCAGGCCCAGGCCGAGGTCGCGGGCGGAGCGCAAGAGCGTCGAATCGTTGGAGAAGAGGCGGTTGAGCGCATCGAAGCTGGCGGCGGAGAAGGCCGAGTCGAGCCGGCGCCAGCGCTCGTAGCGCTCGAGCACGATGAGCGAGCCGATGTCGAGGCCGAGACGGGCCGCGTCGGCGACTACCTCGGCCAGCGCGGCGACGTCCCGCAGCCCCAGGTTCAGGCCCTGCCCGGCGATCGGGTGCACGCCGTGCGCCGCGTCGCCGAGCAGGGCGAAGCGATCCGCCACCAGCGCGCGGGCGAGGTGCATGTCGAGCGGCCAGGACGCGCGCGGGCCGGCGAGCGCGACGCCGCCGAGGCGATAGCCGAAGCGCTTCTCGACCTCGGCCAGGAAGCCGGCATCGTCAAGCGCCAGGACCTCGCGCGCGTTGGCCGCGTTCTCGGTCCAGGTGATGCAGGCGCGGTTTTCCGTCAGCGGCAGAATGGCGAAGGGACCGGACGGGAGGAAGTGCTGCACGGCGCGCCCCTGGTGCGGTTGTTCGAGCCGAACGAACGTGACGATGCCGGTCTGCGGATAGCTCCAGCGCACGACGCCGATGCCGGCCGCCTCACGCAGCGGCGAGGCCCGGCCGTCAGCGGCCACCAGCAACGCCGCGCGCAGTCTGCGCGGCGAAGGCCCGCGCCCGACGGCGACGCTGACGCCGTGCTCATCGGCCTGGAAGCCCACGGCCGGCTCGCCGCTGAGCAGCGTGACACGGCGGCTGGCGGCGGCCGCCAGCAGCGCCTCGCGCAGCCGCCCTTGCTCGACGATGTAGGTGGCGGGCTCGCTTCCATCCACGGTGTTGTCGTAGGACACGAGCACCGGACGGAAAGCGTCCTCCAGGCTCGAGTCGGTGATGTCGATGGCGGTGACGGGCTGGGCGTGCGGCGCAAGCTCGGGCCACACACCCAGCACCGCCAGCATGCGCTTGGCGCCGGCCGAGAGCGCGAACGCACGGGCGTCCGGGGCTCCGCCGGCACGCAACGGGGTGGGGTCCACAACGGCGATGCGGGCGCCAGGCCCCAGCGCATCAGCGAGCGCGCAGGCGAGCGGGAGGCCGGCGGTGCCGCCGCCCGCGATCACGACGTCGTAGCGCTCGACGCTCGAACTCATTGTCCCCTGCCGCCGGTTTGGTCATAAGGGATCAGACCCGGAGGGTCAGACCTCCCCTGTAGCCGCCCTTTCACCCGAGATGCCGCCATGCCCGCCAAGACCGCCAAATCCGCAAGCGCGAAGCCCGGCAGCGCCCTGGAAGGTCTGTTGTCCATTCTGGACCTGGAGCCGTTGGAGGAGAACCTGTTTCGCGGCCGCAGCCCCCAGGAGGGCTGGCAGCGCGTCTACGGCGGGCAGGTGCTGGGCCAGGCGCTGGTCGCCGCCGTGCGCACGGTGCCGCCGGAACGCGTCGCCCACTCGCTGCACGCCTACTTCCTGCTCCCCGGCGACCCGGCGCGGCCGATCGTCTACAACGTCGAGCGCGTGCGCGACGGCGGCAGCTTCACCACGCGCCGCGTCACCGGCATCCAGCGCGGCCGGGCGATGTTCGTCATGAGTGCCTCCTTTCAAATCGCCGAGCCGGGGCTCGACCACCAGGACGCGATGCCGCAGGTGCCGCCACCCGAGGAGCTGCCGAACGAGCAGCAGCTCAAGGCCCAGATGATCGCCCAGCTGCCCGACAACATGAAAAGCTACTGGGAGCGGGAGCGGCCCATCGAGCTGCGTCCGGTGGACGTGTCGCGCTATTTCGCGCGCGAGAAGCGCGCCCCCGAGCAGATGGTGTGGATGCGGGCGAGTGGGCGGCTGCCCGACGCCTTCCCCCTGCACCAGTGCGTGCTGGCTTATGCCTCCGACTTCACGCTTCTGGAGCCCACGGCAAGCTGATGTTCGACAAGGACATTCAGCTGGCGAGCCTCGATCACGCGTTGTGGCTGCACCGCCCCTTCCGCGCCGATGAATGGCTGCTCTACGCCCAGGACAGTCCTTCGAGCCATGGGGCGCGCGGATTCTGCCGCGGCAGCATCTTCACGCGCGACGGTGTACTGGTGGCGTCCGTGGTGCAGGAGGGGCTAATGCGGCAGCGGTCGTCGGATTACGTGCCTAGATGATGAGCAAAAGTTAATATTTGCCCATTGTTTAGGCATTTCCTGTTGCGCTGAAAATGCCGCGAATGTCATTTTTTGCAATTCGATTCAATGTCTTAAAGCGCCGTCTTGGGAGTGGCATGTCTTTTGACTCTTATCCCACGCGTCGCCGAATGCGAGCGGCGGGGATTGCCGAACCTGCTCTGAATATGGGCAGGCCGGCTGAGTCACAAGGGGAACCACATGAAGCTGGTGACGGCCATCATCAAGCCGTTCAAGCTCGAGGAAGTCCGCTCGGCGCTGACCGATCTCGGGCTGCAAGGCATGACCGTGACGGAGGTCAAGGGTTACGGTCGCCAGAAGGGGCACACGGAGATCTACCGCGGCGCCGAATACGCGGTGAGCTTCCTGCCCAAGATCAAGATCGAGGTCGTGGTGCCGTCGGGCACCGTCGACAAGGCCGTGGAGGCGATCGTCCGCACCGCCAGGACGGGGCAGATCGGCGACGGCAAGATCTTCGTCTCACCCATCGATCATGCGGTCCGCGTGCGCACCGGCGAGACCGACGATAGCGCCATTTGACTTCGACCCGCCGCAGACGCGCTCAACTCTTTCCCGCCGCACACTTGGAGGCACTACCCATGAAGCCTGGTTCCTTGCGCCGGATTGCCGCTTTCGCAGTCGCGGCGTCCCTCGTGGCGCTCTTCGCCGCTCCCGCGCTGGCGCAGGCGCCGACACCGCCCGCGCCTACCCCCAACAAGGGCGACACCGCCTGGATGATGACGGCCTCGGCACTCGTCTTGCTGATGACCATCCCGGGCTTGGCGCTCTTCTACGGCGGCCTCGTGCGCACCAAGAACATGCTCTCGCTGCTGATGCAGGTGTTCTTCATCGAGTGCATCGTCATCCTGCTGTGGGTGATCTACGGCTACAGCCTGGCGTTCTCGGAAGGCGGCGCCATGAACGCCTTCGTCGGCGGGTTCTCCAAGGCGTTCCTGGCCGGCATCACGCCGGACACCAATGCCGAGACGTTCTCCGACGGCGTGGTGATCCCGGAATACGTGTACGTCTGCTTCCAGATGACGTTTGCGGCGATCACCTGCGCGCTGATCGTCGGCTCGATGGCCGAGCGCATGAAATTCGCGGCTATCGTGCTGTTCATTCCGCTGTGGGCGACCTTCGTCTATTTCCCGATCGCGCACATGGTCTGGTACTGGTCGGGCCCGGGTGGGTTGGTGGCCGCGGCCAAGGCAGTCGCCGCCGCATCGGGCGATGAGGCCAAGAAGGCAGCGGAAGCGGCACTGGCCGCGG
Source organism: Alphaproteobacteria bacterium (assembly GCA_005888525.1). Lineage (GTDB taxonomy): Bacteria > Pseudomonadota > Alphaproteobacteria > Rhizobiales > Hyphomicrobiaceae > AWTP1-13. Next base: position 10,559 of record VBAB01000178.1, on the reverse strand, counting down.
TGCAGGCCAACGCCGGCCTGGCATTCCAGTGGGGCGCGCTCGACTTCGCCGGCGGCACGGTCGTGCACATCAATTCCGGCATCGCCGGGCTGATGGGCGCCCTCATCGTGGGCAAGCGCGTGGGCTTCGGCCGTGAAGCCATGCCTCCGCACTCGCTGACCATGACCCTGATCGGCGCATCCCTGCTGTGGGTCGGCTGGTTCGGGTTCAATGCCGGCTCGGCGCTGGAAGCCAACGGCACGGCCGCGCTGGCCATGATCAACACCTTCGTGGCGACCGCGGCAGCGGCGCTGGCCTGGATGGTGGCGGAGAAGGTGGCCAAGGGGAAGCCGAGCCTGCTCGGCGGAGCCTCCGGCGCGGTGGCCGGCCTGGTCGCGGTGACGCCGGCCTCGGGCTATGCCGGACCGATGGGGGCCATCGTGCTCGGCATCGTCGCCGGCGTCGCCTGCATGTTCATGTGCTCGGCGATCAAGAATGCGCTGAGCTACGACGATGCGCTCGACGTGTTCGGCGTGCATTGCATCGGCGGCATCATCGGCGCCATCGGCACCGGCATCCTGGCGGCACCTTCGCTCGGCGGCACCGGCGTGTTCGACTACACGATCGGCAAGGTCGGCGACTACGACATGGTCGCGCAGGTGATCGTCCAGGCCAAGACCGTGTGCCTCACGCTGGTTTGGTCGGGCGTCGGATCGGCCATCCTGTTCACGATCGTGAAAGCGCTGGTGGGCCTGCGGCCCGGCACCGACCAGGAACGAGAGGGCCTCGACCTAGTCGATCACGGCGAGCGCGCTTACAACTACTGAGGGTTGCCTGCGGCGCGGTCCGCGCTCCATCGGGCCTCGCCGCTTGTCTGAGCACGCCGCTACCCCGGTACGTGCTCCTGACGCCCGAAGCGAAAGCTTCGGGCGCTTTTTTATGGGCCCCGCACAGCCAGCGTCGCCCGCGATCCCATCCGCTCGAGCAGACGCGACAGATACGGGCGCGCGAGCGCGATGCAGCCTTCCGTCGGCGCATATCCGGGCTTGGCCACGTGCATGAAGATGGCGCTGCCGCGGCCGCGCACGCGAGGGCGATCGTTGTAGTCCAGCACGACGACGATGTCGTAGAGCCCGTCCGTGCGCCAGAGCCGCTCGGCGCTGGCCGGGTAGGGAAGGTGGACGGGCCGATTGTAGTTGCGGTCGGCCGGCGCATCGCACCAGCCGTCGCACGGGCGGATCGCCTGCACCGGCAGGTGCGTGCGCGGGCGCTGGACGCGGTCGGGGCGATAGAGGACCACGCGCAGGCGCCACAGGCCCACGGGCGTGGCGCCGTCGCCCTCGCGCTTGCGCACCCGGCACCCCGTGCGTCCGAGCGCGCAGGGAAACCTCATGCCTCCCAGTGCAAGCATGCCGAGGCAGGCGCCGGACGACAGCGCGGACACGGTCGCCGCACGCCGGCGCGCCTTCCTGGTGCCGGTTCTCGTACTTATTCGCGCGAACGACAAACTCTGTTTCCCCCTGCAATCTGATGCTAGACTGTGGGCTACTAGTGTGGCGTCTGGGAATTGCCGACCAACTTCGCGGCTTCGTGTTCATCGGCAATTCCGAGACATAAGCCACACTAGAACTTTAGTTTACTAGTGTCCTTCAGTCTCCGAATTGCCGTCAAACCTCGCGGCAAAGTGGTCGGCAATTCGGGGACAGGACACTGGCAACAATCGATCAATCGGAGCTGAGCAGCATGAGCACCGCACGGAAGATTCTCATCGTCGACGACGACGAGGACCTTCGCGAGTCGCTGAAAGACCAGCTGGCGTTGCACGACGAATTCGAGGTTTTCACGGCAGGCACCGCGTCCAAGGGCATCGAGGTCGCCAAGAGCGAGCACCTGGATCTCGTCATGCTCGACGTCGGCCTTCCGGACATGGACGGCCGGGAGGCGTGCAAGCTGTTGCGCAAGAACGGCTTCAAGAGCCCCATCGTCATGCTCACCGGCAACGTGTCCGACGCCGACATGATCCTCGGCCTCGACTCGGGCGCCAACGATTACGTCACCAAGCCCTTCAAGTTTGCCGTCCTGCTGGCCCGCGTCCGGGCGCAGCTGCGCCAGCACGAGCAGAGCGAGGACGCCGTGTTCGCCATCGGCCACTACTCGTTCAAGCCGGCCTCGAAAATGCTGATTGACGAGAAGGGGTCCAAGATCAGGCTCACGGAGAAAGAGACCTCCATTCTCAAGTATCTGTATCGCGCGGGCGAGAAGGTCGTGACGCGCGACGTGCTGCTGCAGGAGGTGTGGGGCTACAACTCGGGCGTCACCACGCATACGCTCGAGACCCATATCTATCGGCTGCGCCAGAAGATCGAGAAGGACCCCTCGCACGCCGAGCTGCTGGTGACCGAGACGGGCGGCTACAAGCTCGTGCCGTAGGATTCCCTCTGCCCATTCTTCTGCAGAATGGGCAGAGGGACTCCAGCGCCCCTGGACCCGCGACGCGAATCGCCCGACGCTGGGTCGATGGCTATCGACAACACGGTAGAGCTGCTGCTGCGGCTCCCCCTCTTCGGCGGGCTCAGTCCGCCGCAGCTCGCGGAGATCGTGCGTCGCGCCGAGAGAGTGCGGTTCTGGCCGGGCGACGTTCTCACCAAGGCGGGCCAACCCGGAGACGGCGCGTACCTGATCGTATCGGGGCCGGTCCAGCGCGTGGCCGGTCCAGGCATCGGGGCCATGGCCGTGCCGGAGATCGTCGTGCCCGGCTCGCTGATCGGCGAGTTGGCGATGCTGGTCGAGCACGATTACGCCTCGACCATCGTTGCGCGCGACCGCGTGTTCTGCCTCAAGCTCATCCGCACGGAAATGCACGCGCAGATGCGGGAGGACGCCGCGCTCACCGAGCATTTCCGGGACCGCATGACCGAGCGGCTGCTGCAGACGGCCGGGGAGCTGCGGCGGATCGATGATGCCCTCGCTGGCCGCGCTCCCGCGACCTTGCAGCCGTCACCAGAAAAATTCGTGGCCGCGACCGGCTGGTATCGCTGACGTGCGCCGCGCCGGGGCTGGGGCTGGGCTACAAAAGAAATGCGCCCAACCCCGGGGGAGGAGTTGGGCGCGAGAAGCGCGTCATGCGCATGGTGCCGGGAGGGAAGCCGGCACCGCAGGCGATGTCTTTCGGCTAGACGGGGGGCACTACCGATGAAGAGCGACATCACCCGCTGTCACCCACAAATAATGGATGTAGAGGCCTTTTCAATGGGGAGTCGTCACTGATCACGAAATTGTTACGAATTGTTTCAGTTTTCCACAAATTTTCGGTTGCGTGAGCCCGAACAGACACCAGCCGGAACGGCAGGCCCTACTGGTTAAGTCTCTGAAAAACCACGCTGGTGGGCTTGAAGAGGGCCGGATCCAGTGAATCTGCCTTGCTGACCTCGGTAAGCTCGACTCGAGTGTCAAGTCCTTGTGAATCGGTCGTGACCCATTCCTTGAGCTCGAGGTTCGGCTTCTTGGCCAGGAACAGCTTGATGCGGCCCGGATTGTCGGGATTGCGGTCCTGCAGCGCCAGCACAATGATGTCGTCGACCTCTTTGACCTCTAGGATTTGTGCGTCCCGCAGCAGATCGACGTCCTTGCGCAGCAGCAGCCGGAACGGCGTTTGGCTGAGCTCGACCCGGTCGTCGGTCTTCATGTCGAAATCCTGGATCGCCATGTATTGGCCGTCGGACAGGATCACGAGCCGGCTGGGTGGACTGTAGTCGAAGCGAAAGCGTCCCGGCTGCTTGACGTAGAACTTGCCGCGAAGCCGCTTGTTGTCCGCGCTCGTCTGTACGAACCCACCTTTGATCTCGGTCATCTGGTTGAAATAACCGGTGACTTTCTGGATCAGCTCGATCTGCTTCTTGTCGAACTCTTCGCCTTTGATGGCGGCATCCTTGTTCACGCTTTGGGTCCAAGCCCCGCCCGCGCCAACCGGGTTGGGCGGCACCGGCTTCTTGTCCTGCGCCAGCACCCATGCGGGGGCCAAGGCAACCACGGCGGTGATCGCGAGCTGGGCCATGAAGCGTGCGTGCATGAAGCTCCCCCGAAGTGCGCCATTCGGCCGACATGATTCGCCCGAATGACCATCGTTTGTCCCAACATTGGGACAAGATTGTGGGCGATTTGAGTGCGCTGCGTCCCGCAACCCTGCAGCGCGTCCCGTGATGCACTCCTACCACTGTTCGCCGCGCGTCGCACCCTCCTCGAGGAGGATCTGGCGTCGGCCGCGGAAGCCCGGGGCGCTGACGATGCCGTCCCGCTCCATCCGCTCCATCAAATCGGCGGCGCGATTGTAGCCAATCGTGAGCCGCCTCTGCAGGTAGCTGGTGGAGGCCTTACGCTCGTTGAGCACGATGTCGACGGCGCGGTCGTAGAGATCATTCTCTGCCGGCCGAGCGCGCTTGCCGCCCGTGTCGGCCTCCTCGTCCGCGACGACGGCATCGGTAATGCCGTCGACATAGCGAGGCTCGCCCTGATCCCGCAGATAAGCGGCAATCCTTTCCACCTCCTCGTCGGATACGAACGGCCCGTGCACGCGCAGGGTCCGGCCGGCGCCGCTCGAGAACAGCATGTCGCCCTCGCCCAGCAGCTGCTCCGCCCCCTGCTGGTTGAGGATCGTGCGGCTGTCGAACTTGGAGGCCACCTTGTAGCTTATGCGCGTGGGGAAGTTGGCCTTGATGGTGCCCGTGACGATGTCGACCGAGGGACGCTGCGTCGCCATGATCAGGTGGATGCCGGCCGCCCGCGCCATCTGCGCCAGCCGTTGCACCGCGGCCTCGATCTCCTTGCCGGCGACGAGCATCAGATCGGCGAACTCGTCGACCACCACGACGATGTAGGGCATGGGCGCGAGGTCGGCTTGCGCCGTCGCGGGAGAGCCCGCCCCGACGCGCTTTTGCGCACTGCGTACGCGATCGTTGAAGGCGTTGATGTTGCGCACGGCCAGCATCGACATGCGCTGGTAGCGCTGCTCCATCTCGGTGACGACCCAGTTCAGCGCTGCCACGGCCTTGGCGGGCTCCGTCACCACCGGGCAGAGGAGATGCGGGATGCCGTTGTAGACGGAAAGCTCGAGCATCTTGGGGTCGATCATCAGGAAGCGGCATTGCTCGGGCGAGAGCCGGTAGAGCAGCGACAGGATCATGGCGTTGACGCCGACCGACTTGCCCGAGCCGGTCGTGCCGGCCACCAGCAGGTGCGGCATGCGCGCCAGGTCGGCGAACACTGCGGTGCCGGCGATGTTCTTGCCGAGCGCGAGCGGAAGCGTCGCGTCCGTGGCTCGGAACGCCTCCGAGTCGAGCAGCTCGCGCAGGAGCACCTTATCGCGCCGCGGGTTGGGCAGCTCGATGCCGATGGCGTTGCGCCCAGGAATCACGTCGGCACGCACGCAAGCGGCCCCCAGGGAGCGGGCGATGTCGTCGGCGAGCCCGATCACGCGCGCCGACTTGACGCCGCGCGCCGGCTCGAACTCGTGAAGCGTGACGACGGGGCCGGGATGCACGTCCTTGACCTCACCCTTGATGCCGAAGTCGGCGAGCACCTCGCCCAAGAGCCGCGCCTGGCCGCGCAGCTCCGCCTGCGTCAGGACGGCGCCGGCCTTGGCGGCAGCAGGGCGCCGCAACAAGCTGAGCGGGGGACGCCGGGCGGCCACCTGCCCGCGATACTCGCGCTCTTCGACTGGGGGCACGTCCAGAGTGGGCGCGGGGCGCTCGACGGCGGCCGGCCGCGTCTCGCTGGCGGCGGGAGCGAAGCGTTTGGCGATCTCGTGGCTCGTGCGTTCCGTCAGGCGATCGAACGAGGCATCGCGGCCCGAACTCGGCACATCTTCGCCGAGGTCGATCGCCTCCGCCGCATCGGGCTCGACGAGCATAGGTCTCCGCTCGAGGTGCAGCACCGGCGGCTCGCGTACGGGATCGGGTGTCGCGCTCGGAGGCATCGAGGCTCGGTACGAAGACATCCGATCGTAGAGCTCTCTGCACCAGCCGGCCACGGCCCTGAGATTGGGCTGCGCATTGGTCTGGCAAATCAGCCGCAGCTCCTCCCGTGTCAGGCCGAGGCTGCTCATCAGCACCATCAGCCCGGCGGCGAAGTAGAACAGCCCCGCCGCGGCGGCGGAGCGATCGGCATTGACGTGGGCGAGCAAGCTCGCCAGCAGACCGAGGCCGAGATCGCCGAGCACACCGCCGTATCCGTGATGCAGCGGCCACGACGAGGCCGAAGGCAGCGCGGAGAGTGCGCCGGCGAGGAAGAGAACGGCCAATGGGGCCAGCACGAGCTTGCCGCGCAATCCGGGAGGCTGCTCGCAGGTGAGGAGCTGCAAGGCCCAGAACAGCGGCGGCAGCAGAACGAACACGCCGGCCAGGCCCAGCATCTGGATGAGCATGTCGGAGAGAATGGCGCCGGGGGGCCCGAGCAGATTGCGGGCAGCGCCGCTGGTGGCACGCGTGAGGCTCGGGTCCGCGGCCGACCACGTAAGCAGGCTCGCGCTCAGCGCCGCGCAAGCGACGAGCACGAGGAAGCCCAGCATTTTCCACAGCCACCCCTGCAGCCGATGCCTGACGGAGGCCGGCAGAAGGGGGGCCGGGTCATCGGCCCGATACGCCATACACCGAAACGAGCAGGTTACGCCGTTAACGCAACGATACGTCCGAGCGCTTCCCTGACAGTCGCCACATCGTGCACGAGCGCAATGCGAACGAAGTTCCGGCCCGGGTTCACGCCGTGCCGATCCTCATGGGCCAGGTAAACGCCCGGGATGATCTTGACCCCGCAGCGTTTCCATATTGTTAACGTTGCCTGCTCGCCGCCCCCGAGCCCCTCCATGTCGAGCCAGAGGAAGAAGCCGCCGGCCGGCCGGCGATAGCCGAAGCGGCCCGCGAGCAGCTCGTCGCACGTCTGGAATTTGGCGCGGTAGGCCTGTCGGATCACCGAGACATGCTGCTCCTCCGACCAGACCGCCGTCGAGGCATGCTGGATCGGCCCCGGCATCTGCGGCGCGGTGAGGTTGCGGATCTCGGCCAGGGCGTCGAGGAAATCACCGTCGCCAGCGGCGAAGCCGGAGCGCATGCCGGGCAGATTCGAGCGCTTCGACAGCGAGTTGAACACGATCAAGTTCTTGAAGCGCTCGGGCGTCGCGGCCGCCACCTGCAAACCACCTGTCGGAGCATCGTCGCCGACATAGATCTCCGAATAGCACTCGTCCGTAAACAGCATGAAGTCGTACTCGCGCGCCAGCGCCAGCGCCTTGGCGATGTAGTCGGCGCTGGCGACCGAGCCCTGCGGGTTGGCGGGCGAGCAGATGAAGAGGGCCGCGGTGCGCCGCAGGATGTCGGGCTCACGCGCAATCGCGTCGAGATCGGGCAGGTGCCCGGTCTCGGCCGTGGCGTTGAGATAGACCGGCTCGCAGTCTGCCGCGTAAGTGCCGCCGAGGTAGGCCTGGTAGAACGGATTGGGGAGCAGGATGACGGGCCGGCCGACGAAGCTCTTGCGCCCGACTGCCGGCAAGGTCGCGAAGAATAGGCCTTCGCGCGAGCCGTTGACGGGGAGCACCTCGCGCTCGAAGTCGATCTCCGTGCGCAGACTGTAGCGCCGCCGGATCCACGCGGCGATTGCCTTGCGCAGCTCGTCGGAGCCGCGGATCTTGGGGTAGGTGCCGAGCGATTCCTTCGCTTCGACCAGCTTCTCGACCACGAACCCCGGCATCGCCTCTTTGGGATCGCCGGAGGTCATCTCGATGGGCTTCTTGTGCCCCGGCGCGGTGCCCGCGAGCAGGCGGGCCGTTCTGGTGAAGGACGACAGGACGGCGCCTTGGGTCAGAGCTTGCAGGCCGTGCAGAGCGGTCATGGAGATAGCTTCCCTGTTTGCTTTGGTCCCCTCTCCCCATTCTTCTTCAGAATGGGGAGAGGGTTAGGGTGAGGGGCAGCCACATATCGCAGCGCAAGCCTCTGCCCCTCACCCCGAACCTCTCTCCGTGAAAAACGGGGAGAGGGGGCTCATGTCAGATGCGCCCCATGCGCACGTCCTCTTCCGGGTTGGCGGTGATCTTGTGGACGGCGAGGTCCGCGCCGCGGCGCTCGTCGTCGGCGCCGAGCCTGAGGCCCAGCAGCACGTCGACGGTGCGGTAGACGACGAAGCCGGCGATGGCGCCGTAGGCCGCGCCCATCAGGCTGCCGACGAGCTGAGAGGTGAAGCCGACGCCGCCCAAGCCGCCGAACTCCTTCAGGCCGAAGATACCGCAAGCGATGCCGCCCCATAGCCCGCACAATCCGTGCAGGGCCCACACGCCCAGCACGTCGTCGAAGCTCCACTTGGGATCACCGGCCTTCTGGAATGTGTAGACGAAGAGCGCACCCGCGACCCCGCCGACGAACAGCGCGCCGATGGGATGCATGACGTCGGAGCCCGCGCACACCGCTACCAAGCCTGCCAACGCGCCGTTATGGATGAAGCCCGGATCGCTGTCGCCAGCGATCGTGGCGGCGATGACGCCGCCGCACATGGCCATCAGCGAGTTGAGCGCGATCAGCCCCGTGACGCCTTTCAGCGACTGGGCGCTCATCACGTTGAAGCCGAACCAGCCTATGCACAACAGCCACGACCCCATGGCGAGCCACGGGATCGACGAAGGGGGAATGCCGGTAGCGCGGCCCTTGTCGTAGCGCCCGAGGCGAGGCCCCAGTTGGCGCACCGCCGAGAAGCCGATCCAGCCGCCCACGGCGTGGACGACGATGGAGCCGGCGAAGTCGTGGAACTCCTCGCCCAGCGTGCCTTTGAAGAAATGCTCCTGCAGGCCGAAGTTCTTGTTCCAGGCGACGCCCTCGAGCAGCGGATAGAATAGGGCGACGATGAGCGCCGTGGCAGTACACTGCGCGCCGAACTTGGCGCGCTCGGCGATGCCACCCGAGACGATGGCCGGCACTGCCGCCGCAAAGGTCGCGAGAAAGAAGAACTTGGCGAGGCTCAGGCCCTGGGGATCGAAGCCCTTGCCCGCGCCGTTCAGCTGCTCGGCGCTGACGAAGAACGCAACACCGTAGGCGATGGCATACCCAATGAAGAAGTAGGCCACCGTCGAGATGGCAAAATCAACCAGGATCTTGCACAGCGCGTTGACCTGGTTCTTGTGGCGCACGGTGCCGGCTTCGAGAAAGGCGAAGCCGCCGTGCATGGCAAAGACGAGAACAGCCCCAACCAGCAGGAACAGTACGTCCGCACCGTTCTGCAGCCCCTCGACGGCTTTCTGAATATTCGGCATGCCCCAGCGTCCCCCAAAGTCCCCTTACGCCCAATTGTTGTGCATCATAGGCAGAGGCATTCCGCCGATCTGTCAAGGGGATCATGCTGCCGGGAGTGTTGTGTGGACGCGCACCCGGTTGTAGGTGATGGTGCAGCGTACAACCATGTAGACGTGGCGCTTGAACTTGTCGGAGAATGCGTTCGTTCGCGGCTTGGATCGGGAGCACTGCTTGCGCTGGGCGTTGCAAATCCCTGCAATTCTCGCCGCGGCCTGCCTAGCCGCCGGCTGCGAAAGCTTCGACGTTCTGTCGCCTCAGCAGTCAGCCGCGCTGGTCAACAAGGTCCAGGTCGGCATGACCAGGACCGAGGTCATCGACCAGCTGGGGCAACCGCAAAAGCAAGAAGCCAGGGGTGCGACCGAGCTCTTGTTCTATCGGACGATCTGGCAGGTTGCCGATCAGGCGAAGCTGCGCACGCCCATCGCCGTCAGAGACGGCATCGTCGTCGGCTTCGGCGATGCCTACTTGGAAAACCCGGCCGGATCACCTGGAGCATCATCATGGGATGCGTGGCTGGTCGACGTGCGCCCAATGGAATAGCGCGCGCTGTTAGCGCACGCGCCGCGGGTTCATGTAGAGGTCGGCCTCCTGCTTCTCCAGCCGCGGGGTGTACTTGCCGGAGCCCACGTCGCGGTACAGCGCACGCATATGGCGGCGCGCATCGGCGTTGAAGATCAGCATGCCGCAGAACAGCTTGAGCACCATCAGCAGGCGCGGGTCGGCGTACTCGATCTTCACCCGGCCCTTCCACTTGCCGCCGATCGAGAACACCTTGCCGTCGAGGTACCCGACCGGCTGGTTGTGCTGATTGAAGAGCGTGTAGTCGCCGCCGAGGTCGATGTAGTCACGGCGCAGGCGGAAGAACTGGGGCTTGCCGTCCTCCAGCAGGAAGAAGGAGAAGTTCTCGGGCAGCAACGGCCACTTGTGGGCGGAGCGCTCGAGATACACCATGTTGTCGTGGTCGCCCGTGTTGATGGAGAAGCACGTCACCGGCAACCCCTGGGCACCCAGCGTCAGCTGCAGACTGCGGCCAACCATCAAGTCCATGGTGGCGCGCCAGTTGAGCGACTCGGTGAAAAGCTTGAACACCAGGCGCTTGTCCATGCCGGTGTTCTTGGTCCACAGGTCCTCGCGATAGCCGAGCAGGCCGGCGCGGCCTCCGTTCTCGATCACCTCGGCGAAGATATCCATGTCGGAGGAAAACTGGCGCGACTTCGCCCGGTTGCGGCTCCTCTTGTAGATGCCGAACTCGAT